>JAGZRP010000071.1 GCA_018381595.1 Bacillota bacterium | reverse complement strand
TCTTTTTTAGAAGCTAATTTGGAAAATACAAACTCATTTGATGAGATAGAAGCAAGACTAAATCAATTTAGAAAAGAAAACCAAATAAGGGAAGATGATTGGATTGTAGGAAATGGATATGATCACAATGTGCTAAAAGAAAAGACACATCCTACGAAGAATTTTTTAGACCAAGCTTTTCCAAATCAAAAAATTTTGATAAAGCATATATCTGGGCACTTTGGAGTATTGAATACCAAAGCATTAGAAGAACTTGGTATTATGAATGATAAAAATGGTTATTTAGAGGAAAATGAATTTGTAAAAGAGATTAGAAAAATTCCAATGCCAAGTATAGAAAAATATCTGGCTTCCTATCGAAAAGCTTTGGCAATCTATGCTTCTTATGGAATTACTACGATTCAAGAAGGTATGATGTTAAAGGAAATGGTACCCTTATATCAGGAACT
Source organism: Bacillota bacterium (assembly GCA_018381595.1). Classification (GTDB taxonomy): domain Bacteria; phylum Bacillota_I; class Bacilli_A; order RF39; family UBA660; genus UMGS2016. The sequence goes on along the minus strand of JAGZRP010000071.1, from coordinate 4,875 downwards.
GATAAAGTCCCATATGTTAAATTTAGATGTTGTAGGATATCCATCAATTCAAGATGGAGATGATATCTATAATGTATTAAGTGAATATCAAGATGATTATAAAGACAATTTTAGATTAGGAGGATATAAAATCATTTTAGATGGTTCACCACAAGGAAGAACTGCATGGATGTTAACTCCTTATCAAGATAGTGAAGAATATTGTGGTTATGGAAGTATGACTGATGAAGAGGTATATCAAGCTATCTTAAAAGCAACGATAGAACATAGACAAATACTTGCTCATTGTAATGGAGATCGAGCAGCAAAGCAATATATTGATATGTTATACCAGGTAAATAAAATGAGCCCTAATAAGGTGGATAGACCTGTTATGATTCATGCACAATTATTAAATGTAAATCAAATAGAAGACCTAAAAAAACTCGGAATCATACCTTCATTTTTTGTAGCTCATTGTTTTCATTGGGGAGATATTCATATTAAAAACTTTGGATTTGAACGTGCTCAAAAGATAAGTCCTGTCAAAGAATGCATTGATAAAAATATAATCTATACTTTTCATCAAGATACTCCAGTAATAAAACCAAATATGTTAGAAACAATTTGGTGTGCAGTTACTAGAATTACAAAAAGCGGAATTGTTTTAGGAGAAGATGAGAAAATATCCGTTTATGATGCGTTAAAGGGAGTTACTATCAATGCGGCAATTCAATATGGAGAAGAAAAAAGGAAAGGTAGTATTGAAATAGGTAAGCTTGCAAATTTTGTGATTATCAATGCTGATATTTTAAATATTGATGTGAATCAAATAAGAAATATAGAAATATTAGAAACAATTCATAAAGGAAAAACAATTTATAAGAAGTAAAACCATGGATTTTCTTTTCACTGTGAAACACGAAAAAAGTTTGAATCATTCAAACTTTTTTTATTGGGAATAGGAAAAACAATGAAAATATAGTATACTTTTAATAGTTATTAAAAGTATAAGGAGATATGTGTGATGTATAAAATTGAAAACAGCGATGAGTTAAATAAGATAAAGCCCTTTTTTCAGAATCATTTATTTTTCATGGGAAATAGTGTACTTGATGGTATGATGGGAACTGCTTATGTAGATAATATTTTAAATCCCAAGATTGCTTTTTTAACGGTGAGGAGTTATTGCTTTATCAGTGGAAATATAGAAAGTGAAACATTGAAAAAGATCATCGATGAAAATTTCAAAGAGTATCAATTAATACCAAGTGATAATTTGAAAGATGATATCGAGAAACTGTATCAAGATAATATTATGAAATATGATAGATATTCTATTAAAAAAATCCTACGTTTCAAATTTCAAAATTAGAAGAAATGGCAAATCAATTAGAAAATGATTTTGAATTGTCTTCCATTGATATAGATTTAGCAAATAGAATTAAAGAAGAAAAATTCATGAATATTACAGATGATTATGAAACATATGGAATTGGATTTTGTTGTATGTATCATCATGAAATTGTTGGAGTAGCATCTTCTAATATTGTTTATAAAGATGGGATTGAAGTTAATATTAGGGTAAAAGAAAAATATCAAAGAAAAGGAATCGCAACTGCAATGGCAGCAAAATTAATTTTGGAGTGTTTCAAAGAAAAAAAGAAAGTTAGTTGGGATGCAGCTAATATGAGTTCTGTAGGGTTAGCAGAAAAGTTAGGATTTGAATATGATTCAAAATATCGTGTTTATTGTTTTTTATCGCATTGATGACCATTTTTATTAGGCCTAAGTGATTTTATGTTACAATGAAAATGTAAAGTGTGGAGGGATAAAATGAAACAGTATACAGATGATAATATTAAAAAAATGAAGAAAATTACATGCAAAATTGCAGGAGATTATTTAGGAATTCCTGCTATGGCTGTATCCATTGGGATGAGAAATAATAAACTACCAATCGGATTTGCACATAAAAAGGAGTATTCTAACAATTGGACATATTACATTATTGCAGATAGACTAATTGCTTATAAAAATGGTAAACTTTCTGAAGTTATGATTGAAAATATCGAAAATAGTTTATCTACTATCATTAAACAATTTGAAATGATGAAAGTAGATTTAGTTTCTTTACTAAAGGAACTAAATAAGTAATTTTGATATATTACTTTGTATGAATATAAAAAATGAAAAATGATTTAAAATGAAGAATATGGAAGCGTTAAAATGTAGTATGTGAATTAGAAATATGAATGGTGATCATGGATGGAATTATATAGAAGTGCAAGGTTACAATCTCAATTTAGGGCTTATGATTATTTTAAAGAAAAAAGGGTTCTTTCTTTTCAAAAAGTAGAAGGTTCTATATACCATGGAAAAGTTAAGGGAAATAATAAGATATATGATGTTACTATTGATATAGAGCATCCTAAAAAGAGCTCACATTGTAATTGTCCTCATGCTGAAGGGACCAAAATTATTTGTAAACATATGGTAACACTATATTTTGAAATATTTCCTGAAAAAGCAAAACAATTTTTGGAAGAAATTGATGAGCATAATAGAGCTGTTGAAGAATATGAACAAGAATTAGAAATAAAGATGCGAAAACATATTAAATCAATGTCTAAAAAAGAATTAGAAGAAGCTCTTTTAGAATGTTTATTACAAGTAGACTGGCTGTACGATAATTTTATTAGAGATAGAGTTGGATATTAAATCCAACTTTTAATATAAAAATCGAACTCGACAGAGTTTAACATCATTTTTAAATAGAGCCGTAGTTGAGTAAGTACACAACTTTTCTCCAAGTGGAGATGATATATAAATCATCCATTGCTATAACATATACCATACTTTTTTATGATTTAAAATATTTAATTGTTATAGAAAATGAAATCCTACGATTCATAGGGTGACTTCTTTTAATATTCATAATATTATGGTTTTAGAAAGAAGGAATTTTTATGTTTATGAAAATATTTGGAGCAATTGTAACATTTATTTGTTTATGGTTTATTATTATTTTTGTTGGAACTATTTTCATCTTTGGTGTTGATACCTGTAGCAAAAATCTAATGGAATTAGTTAAATCACCAAATGGAGAATATACAATAAAAACATATTTAAGAAATTGTGGTGCAACAGTTGATTTTGAAATAATCGCTGATTTATGTGATAAAAATGATAAATGTAAAAAAATATATTCTGGTTATCATGAGAGTGTATCATTTGTTTATTGGATTAATAATGAAAATGTTTTTATAAATCAAAAAACATTAAACATACATACAGATAAATATAGTGGCTATGATTATGATAAGGCATTTAGGCTGTATAGTATTGATGCTTATAAATCTATGTTCTTAATTAATAAAGATAAATATGAATATAAACTTGACGGAATGGAAGCGAACTATATAAATGAAGAGGCTACTAGTATATTCATTTTTAATAAAAACAATTCTTATAATGATTATGATTTTACATTTAAAATTGTAGATTTTGGAAAGAATACAGTGAATGACTATTACCTTAAAATTGATAATAATAAAATGTATTTGATAGATGGTGATAAAATGAGTGAACTAAATAGAACTGATTATGAATATATAAAGAAAATAATGATTACAAATAAACTATATGACTTTAGTTAACGTGAAATTATGAAAAATAAGATAATAAATAATGATATTCTTATAATAACATCCTTATTTGTTATATATAATCTACTATTTAGAAGCTTAATAATGAATGATTTTTGGTATCACATAATGATGATTATATTAGTAATGCCAAATGTAATATTCTTAATTAAGTATCAAGAAAAAGTAAAATACAAAAGTTTATCAATAATTATTTAAATACTCATAAATGTAAATTGGTTGGTGATGTGAATGGATCTAAATAAAATATCTAATTTTATAAAAACAAAAAGGAAAGAATTAGGAATTACTCAAGATGAATTAGCGGAAAAGTTATTTGTTACTGAGAAAGCTATTTCAAGATGGGAAACAGGAAGAGGAACTCCGGATATATCTTTACTTCTTCCACTGTCTAAAGAACTTAATATAGATGTATCAGAATTATTAAATGGAGAAGAAAATAAAAAGAGTAAAAATGATGTAGAACAACTAATTGAATATCATGAAATAACTAAATCAAATAAATATAATTTTCAATTTAAATTAACTATTTTCTTTTATACATTATCGATATTATCATTCTTATTTTATTTAAGATTTGAATATGATCCAAATATAGAAGTTAATTATTTTATTAGATTATTCATTATAGTTATTGCTTCTATATTTGTAATAATTGGTAATAAAATATATAGTAACAATTATGTTGAAAAGATTGAAGATAAAAAGAAAGTTTTAAAACTTTCTCATGTAATAGTATTTATATATTATATAATTCTATTATTTAATATGGTGGTATTTGCTAGATACAATAGCATTGATAGTTATAATTTAATTCCTTTTAAATCAATAATTGATATATTTAAAAATGGAACAACATATGGGGTTATGATAAATATATTTGGGAATTTACTTATATTTATGCCTTTAGAATATTTCTTAATTGAACTATTTAAAGTTAAAAAGTTCCTAATAAATTTCATATTATCGTTTGGTATAATTTTATTAATAGAATTATTCCAATATGTGTTTAAAGTTGGTGTTTTAGATATAGACGATTTCATTCTTTGCACATTTGGTATGATGTTATTTTATATGGTATATACAAGAATCAAAAAAGATGAATCACGCTAAAATTATCTTTTACTTTGTCTTATATAATTTGATAGGGTGAACACTAAATTTGCTAGACCATTTCATCTTGACCTCGAGTTTATCACCCATATTGAATTGGTTTTTAAAAGAATCA
>JAGZRP010000070.1 GCA_018381595.1 Bacillota bacterium | reverse complement strand
CATTTTTTATTATTATGCACACTTTATCATCTTCTAAAGATTCTATTAGTCCAAAAAGCCCCTCCTGGTTAGTTATGATTACTGGGTCTATAATTGCATTTAGACTTACTGCTACCTCTTCTACACTATAGCCATCAAATTCGTTTTCAACTGCACTACAATAATTTTCCATATTTTTCCTTCTTTCTAAGAATGCGATTACTATAACACATTCAAATGATTTTTTCAATTTTTTTGAAATTTTAAAACCAGTCAATCGACTGGTCTTATTTAATTATCACTAACTTCATATAATGGACCACAATCACAACGAAATTGAACACCATCAGCTTCTAATATTGCTACCCCATTTGGTGTATTATTTGTTGGTAGTTCAACCCCTATTACATTAAATGTTTTATCGCATTTGAAATAATCACCTTTGTAAATAGTAGCATTGTAATCTGCATTACTACCATCAACATTGCAACGAGCTAATGGTCCACATGGAATATAGTCATTTTTACCTACTGGAGAACCATAACACAATTCATAGCATCCTACTGCACCATTTGGATATTTTCCATTTGATTTAATAACTTCATTTGCCTTGAATACTCTATTAAATTTTACTTTACTACCAACATGTAGAATTTGGTCTGCTTCTTTTGCTACTGGTTTAGATTCTGTACCATAATACGCATCTGATACCATTTTTAAAAATCTATCCCATCCCATGTCCATTGTGCGATGTGGACAATACTTCCCGTTCCAATCTTGGTGTTTACGTATTCTATCAAGTGGCATGCCCCAACCATGTAGTAAATCAGCTACTACTTGTGCAGCATTCTTCTCAGCTTGAATAAATTTATCGCCACCTGATTTTGAATAACAAATCTCGACGTTAATAGAAGCCATATTCCCATCGCCAAGACCATCACCACAAGACCATGTATTGCGATTAGTTAATATTCCTTGTACACATTCTTTATCGTCTACTGCATAATGAAATGATACTTCATTATCATTATTAATCATATAATTAATTTCATTTTCAGCACTTGCATCATTTGCTGTATTATGCACAGTTATATACTTTGGTTTAATCAAATATGGACACTTAATATTCCATTTACTTTCAGGCACTAAATTTTGTTTATACTTAACTTCCATTATTCTACCTCCCTAGTAAATCTATCTGTAAAATTTTTATATAATGATTCAGCACCTATTACAGTAAACAACCCTGCCCATAAACTATATATTAAATTCAAATCACTAAATGAGAATGAAAACAAAATCCCAATGGCAAATGATAAAATAATAGATAATATATTAACTAATATTTTATTTTTTAATTGAAACCCTGTTTTTATTCTATTAATTGTTTTGGTTGAAATATAACCTGCACCTATTCCAATCATCAAAATTTTTAAAACTAATTCTATATTCATTTTTCTTCTACCTCTTAACTTACTTTCTTAATTTTTATTGGTGGTAATGTAAAACATTGTTCTACTAAAATCCCAACTCCATGATTACCGCCAAGTTCCGTATATTGATTAAATAAATCTTCTAAGCAAAATCTAGCATGATCTGGGAGATATCCTTGATTTATATAATTCTCACATTTGCTAACAATTTGAGAACGTAAAATTGCAACCATGCTTTTTTCCATTGCCCTATTATTCTTTCGATTGTCTTTTAATTCTTTAATAATAAAACCCCAAATTCCCGTTAATATTGTTGGTATTATCCATTTAATAATTATTTCTATTACCATATCATTCATTCTAATCTATTGCCTCCACTGTTAAAAAAGTCATGTTCTCGTTTCCTGTAAACGGTGTGCCTGGTGCATATACCCAAATAGAGATCGTATCGCCTTCTGTTACACTTATAAGTTTTTGAGTTATGGAAACAGTTGGTTGAAATGATGCTCCACTAAAGCTTAAAAATGCTCTAGCAACTTGTGTATTATTTTTGTATATATACAAATTTTTTTCTTTATTATTATTACTACTGTCTGTAACTTGTGCAGAAACTAAAACATGGTTAATACCCTTACCAATTTTAACTCGACCATTGTCAACTGTTAAATTCTCTCCTGCCTGAGAATAAATTTCATAACAAGGAAAGATTGTCGTGTCGTTAAGTGCTGTCCCAGTAAACCCAGGATAAACTGTTATTGCATTTTTTTCTACAACATTTATCTTTTTTCCAAAAGTATAAATACCATCTTCCTTAATTGAAAAAACTTCCTCATCTTTAAGTACATCATCTTTTAAAACGATTGACTTATAATAATCCTCAATTCTTAATTCAAAATTATATACAGTTTTTAAATCAAACCCATCTAATAATAATTCTTTAATTGATAACTCACCATCATTTGAAACAACAATGTCTGTTGCTACCCACTCACCAAATTCCTCTGAGTTAATATCTTTGAATCTGTAAAAAGCCTTTGCTGTATTATTCAATGTTTGAGACCTTGTCATTTTTCCAGAGAACGAAACTTTAACTTTTTGATTATCTGGATATTTTTGTCTTACTACATTAAAACTATTTGGAACAATCTCATCATAAACTTGTGTTACTATTTGTTTTTGAATTATTGTCTTGAAACCTCTGGAATCAATAGTACTTACAGTCAAATAATCATCATATTGAATTTCATTTGAGGATTCTATCATTGTATTTGATGATAGACTTTTCACTTTATTTAATTCTAATTGATAAGAAACAATAGTTGCATAATTTTTAGCTGTAGCTTCTGAACAATTAATTTTATATTTTGTTTTTCCTTTAATGGACAATTTATTGTCTTCTGAAGCAGGGCTTGTCCATCCTGTTAAAGATTTGGTTCCTTCATCCGTTGGTTCAAAAGTAAAATCATCAAAAACAGGTTTGTTTAACTCATAATCAACAGCAATATTACCATCATAAGTTTTTGTACCCAAGTTTTTATCCCCATTGAAAGTTGTCAAATACAACTTAATAGGCAATTTAGAAACATTCTTTGTCATTTGATATAGTAAATCAATTTCACCATCTGTAAAATTAATTGTTGCTTCTGTATCCAAATTTGATAATATTTTAAAATCTTGTCCATTTATATTCAAAGCAAAAGCATGTTTAAAATTATCGGATGCTCTATTAATTTTGATATAAAATGGATTCCCAATTGTAAAAGAAGTATTGGAAGTAAGTGATGATGCTCGTGGAATAGAATTAATCTCTCCTGTATTACAATCGCCTGCGTTAATGGAATGACGATATACTCCATTAATTTGAGCTTGAATTGGATAGTTACAATAGATATATACATCTTTTAAAGCACCATAAACATCATGATTCACACGTTGAGTTCTACTACATAATAATACTTCCCTTTCTTGTTCTTTATCATTTGAATAGTTTTTAACTGCTGGTATATAAACGTCTATTGTATTACCTGCTATATTTAGTTGTCCAGTTCTTGAACCAATTTCAAGCGATGAATACTTATCAAGCCACAAATAACAACTTACAGTGATATCATCATAGTTTCCTTCAATATTTTGATTGACACTCCAATAATAATGAATTCCAAATCCACTACTCCAACTTGATTTTTTTAAAATATCTCCACTCAAAGCCATTTAATCACTTCCTTATACATAATAGTAATAATTCCCATCATCACGAGCCACTTCTACAATATGTCCATGCTTAATTACTCCATTAACAGTTAAATCTTTTACAAGAATTCCATCTTCATTTAATCTCCAAATCGTTTCATTTGTATTATTTTTGGCGATATCCTCATCAGCATCTATGTTTCTTTTATATCCACTTTCTGTATTTTCAATTGAAATTCCATCTTGTGAAAATTTGAAATTTCTTCCCCAAAAGTTTTCTCCTGAAGCTGGTTGCCACTCTGATTTTTGGTCTGAAAGCATACATTCAGAGATATTACATGTTAACTCATAAGGCAAGTATTTTAATCCATACTCATCAATTAAATCATTTGTTGTTTTACCAGTAACTACAAGACGATCATAAACTCTAATTTTATATCCTTTTTGAATGTCTTCTCTTGTTATTTCTGTATCTTCTAGAACTAATTCATATCCTTTAAATGAACCTGATTCATGTTTTTCTTTGTAGACATATCTCTTCATCTTTTGTTCAATTAATGAATACCAAAATAATTCTTCTTTTTTATCAACAGGTTCTGATTCAGATTCAATATAAGTAACTTCTACATCTTTAAATGTAGACTTATAAATGTTTGTATCATTTTCAAAATATACAAACTCATTTTCTTTTAATGTTCTATAATCATTGGCAGATGTAAAAAAAGATTCTTTGTACACTTGTTGGTTATTAATCTTGAATTCTATTGTGATTTGTTCAAAATCAATATTTTCTAGGTTTAATTCAAATTCATACTTTTTAAAATAGGTTGTTAGTTCATTTAATGTGTAAATATCTGTCTTTAAAATATGCGATTTTATAGTTTCCAAAGAAGATTCATTAGAATATTCTTTATAATCTCCATCTAAATAATGAACAAGAATTTGAATATTACCATAATTTATATAACCATTTAGTTTAACTGAAAGAGTTAAATTCTTTTTGTCTTTAATCATAAACGGTTCGTGAATGATAGACCAATCAATATTTCGACTTTCAAAAGATGGAAAATTATATTGATTTGTAATCAAATTTAACAAATAATTAGAATTTGTATCTTTTGTTTCTACAATAGATGAAATATAATTCTTATCAAACAATTCATAAACTTGCTCTTTCGTCAAATCTACTTTTGTTGGTATAAATTCTGTTGTAGTTTTGTTAAAATCAAGTGCATACATTCCAATATCTGCTGTCATCGTAAAATTCATAAATTCTAACTGTTGTACTTTAGTGTTATACCAAAATAAACTTTCTCCATGTGATGGAAATATATCTCCAACAATTAATATTTTTTCTTTGGTTTCTAGCCATTTATCGAACTTGTTTTGCCAAGATGAGTTTTCAATTAAATTGATTCCACCAATTTTTGAAATATTTAATTCTATCTGATTTGAAGTCTGTTTTAATTCGCTTAATTCTTTTTGAATATTTGTAAGTGATTCATTGTTTTTGACAACATTGGAATTGATTCCTTCTGATGTCATTTGAATTTGTGATTTTGTTTCATCCTTCGTCCAATAATTTTCAAGTGTTGAGGGATCTATAGAAGTAGCATTCCATTTTTCATCTTTATATACATAGATAATGTTATCTGTTGTATTTAAGTAGATATCTTCTTCTTTTGGATTTTCTGGTGCTTCTGAATATCGAGGAATTCCACTTTGTTTAACTTCTTCAACAAGTAGTTCAATTTCACCCTGTTGTTTATCAACTTTAACTTGTGTATTTCTTAATGCTTCTTGTA
>JAGZRP010000069.1 GCA_018381595.1 Bacillota bacterium | reverse complement strand
ACCCATGAAACGAGCTTTTTTAACTTCATTTGCTACATATCTTTGGTGTAATTTACAATTTCCATTCATTCTTGTTGATGAAATTGCACCATTTGGTTTTGTATATTTTTTTAAGATATCTACATCTTTATAATTAACAGTTTTACCAGCACATAATTGGCAAACTTTTTTTCTTTTTCTAAATCCTTCAGCCATGTTTATCCATCCTTTCCTTAGTCTAGAAAGTCATCACTAATAGAAACACTATCTCCAAAGTCAGCAAATGGGTCATCTTCTACATTTACATCGTTTGTGTAACTTCCTGTTTGATTACTTGAATTTGATTGATAATCATATGGACTTGCATCATTCGTTCTACGTTGTGTTTTTGATTCTAAAAATTGTACGGAATCTGCAACAACTTCCATTGAATATCTTTTATTTCCATCTTTGTCTTCATAATTATTTGTTTGAAGTCTTCCTTCTACTGAAACAAGGCTCCCTTTATCTAGATAATTACAAACATTTTCTGCTTGTTTTCTCCAAATAACAATATTAATAAAGTCAGCTTCTCTTTCGCCATCTTTATTACTAAATGTTCTGTTCACTGCAATTGAAAAACGTGAAAACGGTAAATTAGATGCCGTATATCTAAGTTCAGGTTTTGCAGTTAATCTTCCTACTAAACATACTCGGTTCATAACAACACTCCTTTATTTTTCAATTTTTGTAATTAAGTGACGAACAACATCGTTACTAATTAATGAAAGACGATCAAATTCTTTAATTGCTGCGTCATCATTAGCGCTTACTTCTACAACATAGTAGTAACCACTTTTGAATTTTTTGATTTCGTAAGCAAATTCTCTTTGTCCCATATCAGTTTCGTTCTCGATTTTAGCTCCATTGTTTGTTAAAATCGCTTTGAAGTTTTCGATCACTTTCTTTGTTTCTTCTTCTGATAATGTTGGTCTTACGATAAACATAATTTCGTAATTTCTCATTTTTTACACCTCCTTATGGTCTAAATGGCTTTTGCCTAAAACAAAAGCAAGGAGTAAATTAATACTCGTAACTGATTATAACAGACTTTTCCAAACTTGTAAATAAGTTTTTCAAAACCATTTTAATATATGCAATGAGATACAAAAAAAGAAGGGATACCTTCTTATACATTAAATCGAAATAGGCAAATATCTCCATCTTGCATTTCGTATTCTTTTCCCTCAAGACGAAGTTTTCCAGCTTCACGAACTGCTTTTTCACTTTTTAATTGTTCAAAATCAGTGTAGCTTGTCACTTCTGCTTTGATAAATCCTCTTTCAAAGTCAGTATGGATAATTCCTGCACACTCTGGTGCTTTCATTCCTTTTTTAAAGGTCCAAGCTCTTACCTCATCGGTTCCTTCTGTGAAATAAGTTGCAAGCCCTAGTAAAGAATAAGTTGCACGAATTAATTTATCAAGTCCACTTTCTTCTAAACCTAAATCACTTAAAAACATGGTTTTATCTTCCTCTTCAAGTTCACTGAGTTCCTCTTCAATTTTCGCGCAGACAACAATCACTTCTGCTTGTTCTTCTTTTGCATATTCTCTTACTTGTCCTACGTATTTATTTTCTTCTGTAATTTCTGTTTCACTTACATTGGCAACATAAATAATTGGTTTCAATGTTAGTAAATTAAAAGATTTCAAAAGTTTTAATTCATCTTTAGAATATTCTAAAGCACGAGCAGGAACGTTTTTTTCTAAATTCTCTTTTAAACGTTTCATAAGTGCAACTTCTAGGATGGTATCTTTATCTTTTGCCATATCCATTTTTTTACCAAGACGTTTCATTCTAGTATCAATAACTTCTAAATCAGCGAGAATTAATTCTACATTGATAATTTCAATATCACGAACAGGATCAATTTGTCCCTCTACATGAGTAATATTGCCATCTTCAAAACAGCGAACCACTTCTACAATCGCATCTACCTCACGGATATGACTTAAGAATTTATTACCTAATCCTTCTCCTAACGATGCCCCTTTAACCAAACCTGCAATATCAGTAAATTCGAATGTCGTTGGAATCGTACGCGCTGGATGAACCAATTCTGTTAAAACATCCAAACGTTTATCTGGTACTGTTACCACACCTACATTTGGTTCAATGGTTGCGAATGGATAATTGGCCGCTAAAATATGTTTTTTTGTAATTGCATTAAATAACGTAGATTTCCCGACATTAGGAAGTCCAATAATTCCTGCTGTTAAGCTCATATTATCTCTCCTCTATAAAGTAGGCATTGCATTCATACCAATTGGTAAGCCCACTAAATACCAACCTATTATAATTAATATCCAAACAATTGTAAATAGTAAAATAGAAGGCGCTAATAATTTTAAAGTACCCATTAATGTAATTTCTTCTTTACCTTCTGCATTATACTTCTGTAAAAAACCTACCATAATAATAAAGTAAACAAAGAATAAAGAAATACTTTTTCCAATTCCATCTGCAGCTTTAAAAATAAACTGTGTGAAATCTGGCGTAATATTAGAACGCATAAACAAAGGTATCACAATTGGAGATAGTAAAGTCCACTTTTCTACGGTACCTGGAATTAAAATACTTGCGATAATAATGATTACAAATACAGATAAAATTAATGGCATTCCTGACATTGGAATCAAACTAATAAAATCTACTAATCTTGTTGTAATCACACTTCCTAAATTTGTCCAATTCAATATTGCTAACATATTAGAAGTAAAGAAAAGTAAAACAAATAAATAACCAATATTTTTAAACTCTTTCGATAATCCTAGGCCACAATCTTCTGTAGATTTTAAATTACCAGATAATAATCCATAAACAAAAGAACATAGCATAAATATAATCATAATTAATAATACAACACCGGTACGGAATGGGGCATTAGGACTAAATAACATCGCAATATATTCAGTTTCATTATGGTCTAACAAAGCTCCTGAACCAGGTAACCCTGGAATAATCATATAAGAAATAGCCAATAGTAAAATAATAAATAAAAGGCCACTCAAACGACTTGCCATTTTAGAATCATGATATTCTACCACTTCTTCTAATTGCACTTTCTTAGGAAGCTTAGGTGCTAAAAACTTAGTCACGATAATTGTTCCAATAAATGTTAAAATTACAGTACTAATTGGCGCAATAATTGATGTAGAAAGTAAATGGAAGACATAATCTTGATCAACTGATGCCGTAGCTGCTACTTGGGTTAACATACCAAGTGCATAATCATCATATGTAAAAATTAAGTTTGCTCCATATCCAATGCTGATTCCTAAAAATACAGTCATAATTCCAAGCATTGGATTTTTACCAGCATATTGATACATCACTCCAACAAGAGGAATGAGTAACATATAACTATAATCCCCAATCATATTAGAAATAATTGCCACAAATAATACAATAAATGTTAAAATATTTAATCTAATTTTTTTTAAAGGAGAAAATAATTTTTGAAATAATCCACTCGCTGAGCCAATACTAATACCAATAAGCGATAATACAAGATAAGCAAGTGGTTCAAATTTTGTAAATGAATTCACAATATTTCCCAATAAAAAGCGAAGCCCATTTACCGAAAAAATATTTTTAACGGTGGTAAGAGATGACTCTAAACTTCCATTTACAATGGTACTTTTATGTCCATCAATTCCAAGCAATGAAAAAATAAGACTTAAAAGCATAATAAAAAGAGTCAATATCAATATTGTAAATATCGGATTTAAACTTTTCTTTTTTTTCTTTTGATTAATACGCATAAGTCCTCCTACTTCGAAAGTACCTTTTTTAACTTTCGATTAAATTCCATACGGGGCATCATAATACATCTACCACAATTACGACATTTAATTTTAATATCTGCTCCCACACGAACGATTTCCCATTCGTTCGTACCACATGGATGTTCTTTTTTCATTGTAACAATACTACCTAGACTATATTCTTTTTCCATTATGCAACACCACCTGTGGATAACTAATTTGGATTTTATTGTTATCAAACGTTTCCTTAATTTGTTTTCTAATTTCTCTTTGGATTCCATAGTGTTCTGTTGGAACTGTTTCTACTGTAATACGGTAAACAAGCCCATTCTCACTAAAATCTTGAATTCCTAATAAATCAACTGTTCCACGAATTTTTGGTAATTCGTTGGTTAATTTTTGGCATAATTCCGTTAATAACTTTTCCACTTTTTGATGATCCTCTTCATAAGATACAGATACATCAACAAGTGCAAGAGAATTTGCTAAATTATAATTAATCACTTCTGTAATCGTACGATTAGAAACAATCTTAACTTCTCCTGTATAGGCACGTATTTTTGTTGTTTTTAGTCCAACACTAATAACTTCTCCTGAGAAACCATTAATTTCTATCCAATCACCAATACGATATTGATTTTCTGTTATCATAAAAAATCCAGAAACAAAATCTTTCAATGTATCTTGCATTGCAAGTCCTAATACAACTCCTACCGCTCCTAACGAAGCAATAATAGAAGTTGTCGGAATTCCATAGATACCTAAAACAATAATAACATCAATTAAAATAATAATATATTTAATAACATTTGTAATTAATGATACCACGGTAATTGTTCTTTTTTCTTCCTTGGTCTTTGCTTTTTTATTTGAAATATGAAATACACGTTGCACAAAATTTTTAATTAACCCATTCACTAAAATGGAGATACAAACAACAAGGATAGGTCCTATGATTTCTTTTACCATCACCTTTTCAGAAATAAAATTTAATATTTCCAATGTTTTTTCCATATGATTACTCCTTTACTTGAATAATTTCTAAAATACGGTTTAAATCAGCTGGTGATGTAAATCCAATTTCTATTTTTTTATCTTTAATTCGTACTTTGGTATCCAATTTTTCTCTCAATAAATCTTCTACGTATTTATAATTTGCTTTATCTAAATTTTCACGACGACGAATTTTCACTTTTTTCTCAAATTCATCTTCTGTTAATTTTTCTTCTACAGCACGTACAGGTAACTTATTTTCTGTAATTTCGTGCGCCATTTTTAAAATTTGTTCTTTGTCTTCTAATTTACTTAAAGCACGTGCATGTCCCATCGTTAATTTTTCATCATTGACAAGATTTTGAACTTCTGTAGGTAAACGAAGTAATCCTAACATATTCGTTAAATGACTTCTACTTTTTCCTACTTTTTTGGATAGTTCATCTTGTGTTAGGTGAAGATGTTCTACCATAGATTGATATGCCTTTGCTTCTTCGATTGGGCTCAAATTTTCACGTTGCAAGTTTTCAAGCAAAGCAATTTCCATCATTTGTTCATCTGTAAATGTTCTAACAATGGCCGGAATTTTTTCTAATCCCGCCATTTTACTAGCACGGTAACGACGTTCC
>JAGZRP010000068.1 GCA_018381595.1 Bacillota bacterium | reverse complement strand
GAATAAAATGGGATATGAATTCTCTGTTGCTCCAGAGGAACAAATTTATCCTAGTCAAATCGAAGCCATTTTAGATGAGGTTCGAGAGGATGAAAATTATCCAATCATTGAAAACTTATTATTAAGGGCTATGCCAAAAGCTTATTATTCTCCATCTAATTTGCACCATTTTGGTTTAGCGAGTGAAAATTATTCTCATTTAACATCCCCAATTCGTCGTTATCCAGATTTAATTGCTCAGCGAGCAATCAAAAAAGAACTAGATAATACCTTCGATTCGACAGAACAATTTCCATTGATGATAAAATACAGTGATGATCTGATGCATTGTTCCAAATGTGAAGTGAATGCAGAAATGTGTGAACGTGCTGTTGATAATTTAAAAGCTGCAGAATATTTTGAACAATATATCGGGGAGTTATTTGATGTCAAAGTCGTATCAATGGATACATATGGAATTATAATTTCTTTGGATAATGGAATTCAGGGATTTATCCCAAAACGAGAATTATCTGATTATGAATTTTCTAAAGATGGATATTTATATCTACATAAAAAGAGCAAAGAAAAAATACGCCTTGGTCAAACGATGACTTGTATTTTAAAAGATACTTCTAGATTAAAAAGAACTTTACAATTTATGCCAGAAGAAAAAGTAAAAGTGAAAAAAATTTAATGCAAAAGAAGAAGAGTTCTTCTTTTTTTGTGAAATTGTGATATAATGAAATTGTGATTGCCCCATAGCCAAGCGGTAAGGCATCGGACTCTGACTCCGACATTTCGTTAGTTCGAATCTAACTGGGGCAGCCAAATGGATAATAGCAACTTTTGTTGCTTTTTTTATAAAGGAGTATGAGATATGGATCATAAATTGTTAGCAAACTTGTTATTTCCAAATTTAAAATGGACAAGAGAAGAAATAGAATCTCGTTATCCAAAGAGAAATTTAAGTGAAGGTGCAATGGTAACACGATTTGCTCCAAGTCCAACTGGATTTATTCATATGGATGAGGGTCCTACCATTGGTGGAAATTATGGTCCCTATATTCAATCAGAAAGAAAAGAAATCTATGAAGCATTTGTCTATGATTTGCTTTTAAAAGGGTATGCATATCCAGCTTTTGAAAAAGAGGAAGAATTAGAACAATTACGTAAATTACAAGCCCAAGAGAAAGTAAGAATTGGATATTATGGAAAGTATGCAAAGGGAAGAGAACTTACACTGGAAGAAATTCAAGAAAAGTTAGACCAAAAAATTCCTTATGTGATTCGTTTAAAAGCACCAGGATGTTTTGATAATAAGTTTGAATTTAAGGATTGTATTAAAGGAAAAATACAATTACCATCCAATGATATGGATATCGTTCTTTTAAAAAGGGATGGGCTTCCAACTTACCATTTTGCCCATGTTGTAGATGATTATTTAATGCATACAACACATGTAGTAAGGGGAGATGAATGGTTATCTAGTGTTCCTATTCATTTACAATTATTTCGTTTATTAGAAGTAAAACCTCCAAAATATGCTCATATTGCACCTCTTACTAAAAAAGATGGAGAAAGTATTCGTAAGCTTTCAAAACGATATGATAAAGAATGTTCTATGGATTATTATCAAAAAGAGGGGATTCCTAATGAAGCAATTCAACTTTATCTAGGAACCATTTTAAATGCTTCTTTTGAAGATTATTATTTGATGAATAAAGCAACAAAAGTAACTGATTTTAAATTTGAATTTCAAAAAATGGGAGTAGGGGGTTCTTTATTTGATTTAAATAAACTTCACTTTATTTCCAAAGTATATTTGAGTCGGTTAACGGCAACTACTTTGTATGAAAAAATGATTCCCTATTATCGAGAATATGATAACGTATTTTACGAGTTATTAATGAAATATCCAGAGATGTCGATTGATGTATTAAATGTGGAGCGAGAAATTAAGAAACCAAGAAAAGATTTCGCCTCTTATTCTGATATCAAAAAAGAAACTTGGTATATGTACGATGCGTTATTTTTTGAAGAAAATCATTATGAAAGAGCTCCTATTAAGGATAGTTATCAATTGAATTTGGTAAAAACTTATTTTCAAGAAGTTTATGAAGAAAGTGATAGCAAAGAAGTTTGGTATCAAAAATTAAAAGAATTTATTTCTATTCATGGGTATGCGAAAACGGTAAAAGAGTACCAAGAAGATGAAAACAAGTATATAGGTCATGTTGGAGACTTTTGCGAAATGATACGTGTTTATTTATTAAGACGTCTAGAAACACCGGATATCTATGAACTTCTGAAAATTTTAGGAAAAGAAAGAATTCAAAAAAGATTACAATTATATTAGAATATCTTCTTGCACAAAATAAATTTCTATGATAGAATGATAAAGTCAAATGCGATTGACTTTATTTGACCCGTTGGTGAAGGGGCTTAACACGCCGCCCTCTCAAGGCGGTATTCATGGGTTCGAAACCCATACGGGTTACCAAGAAAAATAAAGAATGAGAAATCATTCTTTTTTTGTTATAATAATCTCAGTAAGAAAAAGGAGAATGGTTATGTATTATCCGAAACAAATTCCATATTTATTTCATCCTGCTTTTCAAAAGGAAATATTATATAAAGAATATCAAATGCCAGAATTGGATGATTATTGTATGTGTATTTGGCAAATCAAATCAAATCAGGAAGTAAAAAAACCAGTAGAACTTTCTATTTTACCAGATGCCTGTATTGATTTAGTGATTGATTTTGTAAAACAAACGATTCGTTTTTCTGGTTTTAGTAGAGATACCGAAAAATTAATTTTAACTGGTGAAATTGATTATTTAGGCGTACGAATGAAACCAGGAGCATTTTATGCATTATTTCAAATATCTGCAGATAAAATTATCGATCATGCGCTCTCATTTTCTGAAGTAGAGAAGAAAAGTAATTTTACTTCTATTCTAAAATTAAAAAATACAGAGGAAAGGATTCAAATGATAGAGTCATATCTGAAATCAAAAATAACTACTGTAAAAAATTCTGATTTTTTTATTCAGTTTGTAGAACAATTATATGAAAAGCCTATATTTCAAAGCGTAGATATGCTTTCTGAAAATTTTGGATATGATGAAAGACAATTATTTCGTATTTTTAAAAAGCATTATGGAGTCTCTCCCAAAGTATTGTTAAATATATTAAGACTACATTTGTGCTTTAGTTTATTATTTGATGAGAGAAAAAATCTAAACGATATCATTCATATTTGTGGTTTTTATGATCAATCCCATTTTATTAAAGAAATAAAAAAATATACAGGGATATCTCCTTTTAAATTATTGGAAGCTTATCAACTATCATTGTCCGTTTTTTACAATACAAAGTTAAAAAAATAGATTAGACTATTTTTGGAGGTAGAAAATATGTATCAGACAATTACAACAAATATTATGGTTTTAAGTGTAGAAGAGACAATACAATTTTATGAAGAAAAATTAGGATTTGAACGTATCTTAACAGTACCAGAAGAAGGCGAGCATTTTGTTTTTGCAATCATGAAAAAGGATAATGTTTCTATTATGCTTCAAGAAAAACAATCATTGATTGAAGAGTATAAAACATTAGAAACGAATCATATTAAACCAATGTTTACGTTATTTATTACAGTAGATAATGTTGAAAAGTTATATGAAGAATTAAAAGATAATGTTGAGATTGCAAAAGAACTTCATCAAACTTTTTATGGAAAACCTGAATTTGCTATTTTTGATAACAATCAAAACATTTTAACAATTTCTTGTTAGAAATACACAAAGTGAAATGAAAACCAATTTATTATATATTCCGAATGTAGGAATTCAAATCAAAAAAGATTTGTTATCCATTGGAATTACCTGTGTTGAAGATCTTGTTTCTAAAAATCCGGAGCAACTGTATCAAGAAGTATGTCACAAAAAAGGATATCAAGAAGATAGATGTTTATTATATGTATTTCGAATGGCTGTTTATTATGCGGAACATCAAACCTATGAAGATGAGAAGTTAAAATGGTGGTATTGGAAAGATAAAGAATATCCAGAAAAATAGAACATATATCGAAATTTATTTCGATATATTTTTTTTGTTTGAATCATGAGTTTATTTCATAACTTATATTCTAGTATGATATAATAAAGTAGGTGAAAGTATGAAGTATCGAAATACCTATGTAAAAGTTTCATTGAAAAATATTACTTCTAATGTTTCTAAAATGATTCAAAAATATCATGATTATCAATATTATTTTGGGGTTGTGAAAGCGGATAGTTATGGTCACTATGGAAATGAAACTGTAAGAGCAATTATAAAGGGTGGTTGTAATTATTTAGCGGTTTCGAGTTTAGAGGAAGCATTAAAAATTAGAGTAGAAGAACCGACAATTCCGATTCTTTGTTTAGGTATCATTCCACCTTCTTATTTAAAAATAGCAGAAGAAAACAATATTACAATTACAGTAACTAGTTTAAATTATTTGAAAGAATTAACTAAAACTAGTTTTCAAAAATTGAAAATTCATTTGAAATTGAATACAGGAATGAATCGACTTGGGTTTAAAGAAAAGCAGGAATTGAATGAAGCTTATCAATTAATAAAACAATGTGAGGGAATCGTTTTAGAAGGAATTTATACTCATATTTATGAAGCAACGTCCTTAAAAAATACGGAGAAACAATTTTCTGAGTTTGAAGAACTATGTGCACAAATCAATTTGAATTCTATTCCGATTGTTCATATTACAGCAAGTGATGCAACCGCACTTTATCCAAAATGCAGTTACGTGAATGGATGCCGTTTTGGAATTATGATGTATGGGTTTTCAAAAGATCCTGATTTACAATTAGATTCTACGTTTCAATTAAGAAGTGAAATCATTCAAATTCAAACGTTGCGCAAAGGAGAAACGGTTGGATATGATGGAATTTATCAGGCAACGGAAGAGAAGGAAAGAATTGGTGTTGTTTCCATTGGATATGCAGATGGAATTGTAAGAGCAAACTGTGGAAGAACCGTTACTATCAACCATAAGAAATATCCAATTGTTGGAAATATCTGTATGGATATGTTATTTGTAAAAATTGATGATACAATAAAAGAACACGATGAAGTAATTCTTATCAAAGATGTAGAAGATGTCAAACGAATTGCGAAA
The DNA here is from genome assembly GCA_018381595.1 of Bacillota bacterium. Taxonomy (GTDB): domain Bacteria; phylum Bacillota_I; class Bacilli_A; order RF39; family UBA660; genus UMGS2016. The sequence continues at coordinate 398 of JAGZRP010000068.1, read as the reverse complement.
TATTTAAATACTGTGGAGCATGAAGTATTGTGTAGTATTGGGAAACGAGTCCCAAGAATTTATGAATAAGTAGGTGAACAATGAAAAGTACAATAGCAGAAAAATATAAAAAATTAAAAAAATCTATATTAGATAATCTTACAAAAGATACGATAAAAACAGAAATACCGAGTGTTCTTGTTGATGAGAGGGGAATTGTATTTTTAAAAGAAAAAACAATTCCGTTTCCAGAAGAATATCACGAGAAAAGTATGGAACGAATTATGGAAACAGAATTTTCAAATATTGTTTTTACAGATGAAGAAAAAGAACTAGCTGGTGATTTACACCCCAAACAGATTTATTTTTTATTAAAACAAAGGGCAGTAGTTTTTTGTAATTCTTCTTTTATTTCACGC
>JAGZRP010000067.1 GCA_018381595.1 Bacillota bacterium | reverse complement strand
CTAATACATTCATAATTTCCATACTGGTTGTCTCATCCAAGTTTCCAGTTGGCTCATCACAAATTAATAATTTAGGACCATTGACAATCGCTCTTGCAATCGCAACACGTTGTTGCTCTCCTCCTGATAATTGATTCGGATAGTTCTTTGCTTTTCCTTTTAAACCAACCAAATCTAAAACTTTTACGACTTTAGAATAGATTTCATCTTTTGGAAGACCAAAAATTTCAAGAGAAAATGCAACATTTTCAAACACTGTCTTTTTTGGTAACAATTTAAAGTCTTGGAATACCACTCCAAGTTTTCTTCTCAATTTATAAACTTTACTATTTTTTAACTTACCTACATCTAAACCACCAACAATGATTTGACCACTTGTTGGTTTTTCTTCACGATAAAGCATTTTAATTAATGTAGACTTTCCACAACCTGTAGACCCAATGACAAAAACAAATTCACCTTTTTTTATCTTTAAGTCTAAATCATAGATTGCAGTCACACCATTGCGGTATCGTTTTTTTACATTTTTCATTCTAATTAAATCCATAACCTAACCACCTATCTATTTTATGATACAACATATCACTCTTTTTTTATTTTCCAATTTTTTCTATTCTCCACCATTGACTTCATATGCATCTGTTACTAGGAAGAATGCATCTTTATCAATTTCTCGAATTCCTTCTTTAGCAACAAAGTATTCTTTTGTTGGAATAATACACATAATTACTTTTTGATGATTTCCTGTAAAACCACCACGACCATCTAAGACCGTCACACCATGTGATAAATGTTCCATGATAAACTTCTTCACTGCTGTTTCATGGTCTGTAATAATGTAGAAAGCTTTTGAGTTAGAAACTCCTAAAATCACTTTATCCGTCATCAAACTAATAATATAAAGCGAAATGATGGAATAAAGCAATTTAGAAGCTCCAAAGAAGAAGAAGGAACTTGCAACGATTAAACCATCGGTACAATACATCGCGTTTCCAAGTGACATATGAAAGTACTTAGAAACAATTTGATTCAAAATATCGGTTCCTCCTGTTGTATACCCTGCTTTAAATACAAGACCCATACCAAATCCAGTCACAAATGCTCCAAACAAAGTAATCAATAATGGATCATTCATATCGATTTGAACATATTCTGGAACAAATGCAGTTAATCGGATAAAGATTGGAACCACAATAGAACCTAGTATCGAATTCACGGTCTTTTCTTTTCCTAGTAAGAAATAACTCATAATTAATAAAATAATCGAACCAATTAAAATAACGGTGGAAGGTTCAAGCCCTAAAGTAGCATTCATAATAACACCAATACCACTCATTCCATATACAATTTTATTTGGTAATATAAATAAATTAAATGATAGTGCAACTAATAGTGCTCCTAAAAAGAATTGAGAATATCTAACTAGTCTATCTTTTTTATATATATTTTTCATGATATTCTCATCTAATAATTGTTTCTTTTTAAAAAACATCAAGCTTCCTCCTTCTTCAAAAAGGCATTGATAAATAAATCAATATCTCCATCCAATACATTTGAAACATTGGTACTCTCTGTATTTGTACGATGATCTTTTACTAAACTATATGGGTGCATGACATAACTTCTGATTTGACTTCCAAAATCGATTTTCATTAAATCTCCTTTAATAGATTGTAAATGAGCCTCTCTTTTTTCTAGTTCTAATTGATATAATTTATTTTTTAATACTTCCATTGCTCGCTCACGATTTTGAATCTGACTACGCTCATTTTGGCAGGTCACTACAATTCCTGTTGGTAAGTGAGTAATGCGGACAGCACTTTCTGTTTTGTTGACATGTTGTCCTCCTGCTCCACTAGAACGGTAAACATCAATTTTTAAATCAGACTCTTTGATTTCAATGTCTGTATCCATTCCATCAAAAAGTGGAGTTACGTCAACCGATGCGAATGAGGTGTGTCTTCTACTATTGGAATCAAATGGGGAAATACGAACCAAACGATGTACTCCCTTTTCACATTTTAAATATCCGTAGACATTTCTTCCCGTGATTAATACAGTAACACTTTTGATACCCGCTTCATCACCATCTTCACTTGCAACCTGTTCCATTTTATAACCGTGTTTTTCACACCAACGTGCATACATACGATATAACATGTTTGCCCAATCACAAGCCTCTGTTCCACCAGCACCAGAATGAATTTCTAAAATAGCGCCCAATGCATCATACTTTCCATTTAATAATAAACTAATTTCTAATTCTTCTAAACGAGATTGAATGCTAGAAATTGTTTCTTCTAACATCATTTGTATTTCTTCATCACTATTTTCTTTTACCAAATCCAATAGTTCTATGTTTCCATCGATTTCCTCTTTGAGTTTAGAAACACTTTCATAATCCTTTTTTAGTCCATTTAATTCATCGATAATGGATTGGCTACGTTTTCTATCACTCCAAAAATCAGGTAGTGATGTTTCTGATTCTAATTGTTGGATTTGATTTTTTACATCTCGTGCTTCAAAGTGACCTCCATAAGTCTAATATTCTTTTTTTATAATCCTGATAGTAATTTGTAATCTCATACAGTTCCATAGTATCTCTCCTATCATTCCTATACAATTATAACATGTTTTAAAATGAATATCTACCTCAGGATAGAAAACTATTCATCGTTTTTTTTAAGTGGAAGTAATTGATAGTGGTCAAAATAAGAATGAATGAAATTAATGCAGGAATAAAAATAAGTCAGTAAGATACTCTCTGAAAAAATTTGATATTGATAACTATCGATATCTAAATGGGAATATACCTCTTTCACTTGTAGTTCATAAATATATTTCATGACAGAAATTACATCAGACTCGGTAAATGAAAATTCTGAAATCCAACCAGCATGGTGATAGATAGATTCTTCATATTCAGATTTTCCAAGCATATTATTTTTTTCAAATAAATACTCAAACTTTGCAAAATCTTTTTGTTTCATACGATTCGCCTCATTATAAGAGCAATATAAAAATTTTTGATTTTTTAATTGAACGCCAATAAAATCTCCCTCTTTATTATATTTACAATAGTGCTCATTAAAAATACGATTGAAATAATAATCTGTTAATAAGTGAACAAGATATCCTATTACAACAGGATTATCTATATAAGATTGATATTTTCTGCGAAATGCTTCTACATCAGGAAGTAATACCTTTTTTCCATTTAAGTCAATTTCTTTCGAGAAATGAGACGTTTTTCTTGGGACAGAAACAGAAATAGGAACCAATCTTCCATCTGCATCAGGCATAATATTACCATATATAAATTCACTTTTTGGTAAATTCCAATTACGATTCAATTGTTTTGAAATTGCTAAATGGATTGGCCAAGACGGCATAATCATTCCTCCTATTCTTATTCATTATAACAGAAAAAAGAAAGGTTTGATCCTTTCTTCCTTATCCCCATGGAATATCTTTTGGAGCTGTTCTTTTCTTGTTTTTGTGAAGTTCTACAATTTCTCCACTATTCATACGAATCACTCTATCTCCAATTTGAGCGATTCCAGGGTTATGGGTAATAATAATCATAGTAGTTCCTAATACTTCATTGGCTTCGATTAATGATTCTAATACCACTTTACCTGTTTTCTCATCCAAAGCTCCGGTTGGTTCATCACAGAACATTACTTTTGGATGTTTTGCAAGAGCACGAGCAATCGAAACACGTTGTTGCTCTCCTCCTGATAACTCAGAGATATGTTTTTTTCTATGAACGGTTAAACCCACAGTATCAATGATTTTATCAATATCTGCTTTTACTTTGCCTAGCTTCGCACCTACTAAAATATTCTCATAAACATTTAAATGTTCTAATAAATTGTAAGTTTGAAAAATAAACCCTAAATTATCTTTACGAAACTTTGTCTTTTTTCTATCTGATAATTTTACAATATCTTTTCCTTCATAAAGTATTTCACCACTTGTTGCATTATCAAGACCAGACATACAATTTAGTAATGTTGTTTTACCACTTCCACTAGGACCTAGAATAACTAAAATCTCACCTTTATGAATGGTTAAATCAACCCCATTTAACGCATGGGTTGGAACATCTCCAACATGGTACGTCTTTACTAATTTTTTAATCTCTATTAATTTTTCCATACTCTACTCCCTTTTCAATGCCACTGCAAGTGGTACTTTATTCAATACACGTCTAGATAGGTTAATTGCAATGTAGTAGGCAACCACTAAAGAAATTAACCCTACAATTGCCATTAGTGGGGACATACTAATTGGAAATACCATATTTGTATCCTTGGTTAATATAGCAACAATTGATTTTAATAAATATATCATCGTTGGGATAGATAATAAATAAGCAACAATGACAAATGGAGTATAAATATTTAATACAACCGATGAAATTTCATGATTTTTATAACCCATGACTTTCATAAGAGAAATGGTTTTCTTATTTTCTTCTACTACAATATTGGCAATCACTGCAATAATCACAAGTGCCATAAAAGATGCGAAGAAAATAACAATATAAATAGAAGTATTAAATAGTTGCATTTGTTTTCTAATGTTTCTCTCTAAGTCATCGAAATTCATAATATTTCCAATTTCTTTTTTCTCTTGTTCCGACAATTTAGAAGTATCCGCATATTTTTTATCTTTACTGTATTTTTTATTGTAAGCGACTTTTGGAAGACCTAATAAACGACTTAATTCTTCACGACTCATATAAATATTACTTCCAATAAATTCTTCCGTAATTCCTAATACTTTATATTCATGGTTTTCATTATTATATGTCAGAACAATCGTATCCCCTATTTGAGCATCTAAGTATCCGCTTACATTCTCATTAATCACAACACCGGTTTCTTCATATAATTTTGGAATTAAATTCTTATCTTTTTTATCTTTTAATTCATTAAAACTCTTTTCTAAGGCTTCTTTCTCTGAAGTAATCTTATCTAGTTTTTCCTTTAAAGAAACACTTTCTCCTTCTAGTTCTTTAAGATCTTCTATTTCTTTTTTGGACTTTTCTAATTCAGATTTTACTTTTTCATAATAATCTATAAGTTGATTATATTCATCGTTTCCTTTAAATAATTCATCAGCTATGTTTAATGCAGATAAAGATAAAACTCCAAGTGCACTTAATTTATTATTTTTTGTTGCCATCTCTTGTGTTTTTTCTTCTACGTATTCAGCTACTTTTTTTAAATATTCTCCGTCTTCATGGCCTTTTAAATTATATTCAACTCCATTTATTGTTACCGTAACAGTCGCCATACTTCCTTAAACACCTCTTACTTCCATAATAAAAAATATGTTATGTACATTTTAACATATACATAACATATTTAAAACTATTATTGCTCTCTTAATTGAGCTCCTAGCTTATATTCTAAAGCTCTTAATATTTTATCATGAACTTTATTTATATCTTTATCTTTTAAAGTTTTGCTTGGATCTCTATAAGCTATAGCATATGCAATACTCTTCTTACCTTCTGGTATTTGAGCACCTTTATAAACGTCAAATAATTCAACTTTTTCAACTACTTGACCA
>JAGZRP010000066.1 GCA_018381595.1 Bacillota bacterium | reverse complement strand
TAGCGTATTATCATTGACATATTCTTCATTCACATCCCAAATATTTGCAAGAATGGTTTCGCGCTTTAATACTTGATTATAATTCAAAACAAGCGTTAGAAAAATTTTGTATTCAAGTGCAGTTAACATCACATCAACTCCGTTTTTAAATACCTTAGCTTGATGCATATCTAATGTTACATCTCCAACTTGAATCACACTATCATCTTTTTTCCCACTTCTTCTCAGTACCGTTTTAATTCGTGATAACAATTCACGCACTTTAAATGGTTTTGTAATATAATCATCAGCGCCCATATCAAGCCCCATAACAATGGAAACTTCTTGATCATTTGCTGTCAAAAAAATAGTTGGTACTTCTTTTTTCTTTTTCATTTCTCGATATAAATCAAATCCATTTCCATCTGGTAAATTTAAATCAAGTAATACCATATCTAATGTTTCTCTTTCAAATTTTTCGAAAGCTTCCTTAGCAGTCCCTGCTTGATAAATTTCAAAAGATTCTTGTTCTAAATAATATTTCAAACCATAACGGATTGTTTCATCGTCTTCTACAATTAATATTTTTTGCATCTTCATCACCTAACGTTATTATACTATAAATTTGAAATTTGCCGTGACGAATTTGTCATAAATAAAAAAATCTAGAAATTCTAGATTTATTTTGTAACCATACTAGATGGATAATCTTTGATTCCACCAATCTCATATACGTTTTTATAGCCAAGTTCTGCGAATTTGGCACTTGCCTGAATACTACGATTACCACTTTCACAGTAAACTAATATTTTTTGTTGATAATCCTTTAAAGTAGAAATGACTGTTCCATCAATCGCATGAAGTGGAATATTAATGGCTCCTTTTAAATGGCCACTTGCATATTCTTCTTCTGTTCGAACATCTACTAAAACTGTATTTTTTTCTTCCATAGAATCTCTTGCGATATCAGAAGAGATTCGTGTATAACCATATTTTGTTTTTTCTGAAGTAGAATCTTTACTGCAACCAGTTACTAAAAATAGAAAACACACTGTTAAAATAATTATATTTTTCTTCATAATTTAACCTCGTTTACATTGTAACAAATATATCACTTTTTTGTAAATACTTAAAAAAAGAAAAAGCTTTCCAAAAGAAAGCTTAATATTTTGTGGTTCTGTCTTTAAAATAGTCTCTTGCTCCTCCACTCCATGGGAAGTTCACTGTTTTTCTAGGATCATATGTATTTGCAATAAAGGTATTCCAACTCATATAATCTTTTAAGTAATGCCCAGTTGCAATTCCAAAGTGAAGATGCTGTCCCGTAGAGCATTTATCCCAATACTCTAAGTTCCTATCTCCACCCATAATTCCAATTTGTGTATTTTGTGAAACAACGTCCCCTACCTTTACATCAATTCTTCTTAAATGGGCATACTCGGTTGTATACTTTTTACCATTTACAGTATGAATAATAAAAATCATATTACCACCACAACTAGAACGGACGCGTGTACCAATTACGACTCCTGCTGCCGCTGGATAAATTGGAACCGTTCCAGATTGTGTTACATCTAAGGCTTCATGTAATTCATAAACACCAGTCGCAGGATTTAAACGATATCCATATTCACTTACCACATAACCTGTCACAATAGGTCTTAAAAATGCAGTATCACTTGGAAGTGTTCCAATTCCTGTATCTCCAGTTCCACCACCATTAGAAGTCCCCCCGCCATCGCTACCATTCACTGGTGGAACCACACGTCCACAAGTTTTCGTATCTTCATGGTCTTTACAACCAATACTTTCTAAATAACGAATTGATTCTTTTTGTAACTTGATTTCATCTTCTGTTGACATTTTAATATCAGTGAGCTCTGTTAAATGATTTCCTAATTTTTTTGTTTCTTCTTCTAACTTTTTCTTTTTATCCGCTAAATCTTTTGTTTTTTGATCCATTTCTTTTTGTTTTTCTTCGGTCTCTTTGACCAATTGATTATATTCTTTTATTAAATTTTTATTATATTTCGATACTTGTTCTGATACCGAAATACGATAAATAAAATCTGTAAAATCTTGAGCCCCAAAAGCATATTCCAAATAAGCATTATCTCCTTGGGCAACCTGGACATAATTAATAACCTTTTTGACTTCTGAGTCTTTTTTTACTGATTGGTCTTTTAAAGCTGCAATTTGCTTTTCCAAAGACTGAATATCTTCTTGTAATTTTGTAATATCTTTTTTAATTTGTTCAACGGATTGGTTATTACTATTGATTTTATCTTTGGTATTTTTCTCATCTGCTTTTTGTTCTGCCAACTCTTTTTCTGCTTTTGCAAGTCTTGCTTTAATATCTCCTAATGTTTCTGCGTGTGCATAATCAGGAAATACAAACATAGAAAGAAGGATTGCAACCACTAAAGAAAGAATCATACCACTTACAACACGTTTCATAACCTCACCTCTTAACTTATCACTAACATTATACCTGAAAAGAAAGAAAAAGTCCTTGATTTTAGATGTGGCAATTTTTAACTTTACAGTAATTTACAAAAAAAGCAATCACCTTATTGCTTTTTTACTCTTTTCTTTTGTGGATTCTCTTGAGTTAAGGACATAATCCGATGATGAATAGCAAATAACTCCATATATAATTCCGATGTAATCGTTTTCAGTTTATCACAATCTAGTTTTACTCTGTTTTCTAACAGTTCATATTCATTATTTTCCTTCTTCACAAGTTCATACATAGTACGTTTCTGATATGTTTTTTCTTTTGGTTCTAAAAGAAATGACTGAAAAAGAATCATCCATTCTTTGCTGTTTGTCCCTTTTAGAAAAAATAAAGGATAAACCGAATCAGCTACAAAATAACTAGGTACTTCTCCTTCTGTTTTTAATATAGAATAAAACTCTTGTCTATGTTTTATAAGAAATAATCTTCTAATTTTTTCCTTTTCGTCATAGTAGATACCCTCATAAATTTTTGTGTCATTAGAAATTTCTTTCACAGAAATTTGGTGCAAATTCCCTGTTACTTGTTTGAATGCTTGTAGATGAGGAGAACGTGTTCTTTTCAAAAAAGCATCCATTTCACTACCAGTATAAACCATACTATTTTCCAATTTTTCTTGAAAAACATCAACAGTTTGCTTCATCTTTTCTATTAACATCGAATCTCCTCGCTTTCTTGTCCATCATAACACGAATCAAAAATGAAAGCAAAAACAGAAATTTAAAACCTCTATTTTTGCTTCATCGTGAATAATCGAAGCTTTTTAATATCTTCTTTATCTTTCTCTCGCCCTAAGCTTTCCTTTAACTTCAAAATAGAATCTAGAGTTTGAACCTGATATCCATCGTATTCTATATACTCAATTGTATCATAATAATGATTACTAAAATTAATCACATTATCAATAAACCAAACAGAATGCATTCCCACTTTCTTTTCTAATACGCAAGAATATGTATTTAATAATTGTTTATACAAAGAATCTGTTGTTGTAATATCAATGTCTGTAGTTTTTTCCTTCATACCTTGTAACACCATTGATGCTCCAGATAGTATTACAAATTCCTTTGGATTGAATTGATAGTTATCTAATATTTTTAAAATTTCTTCTCGATTCATAAACTATCCCCTAACAAATTCTAGTATATCACATCATTTGAAAATATAAATAGAATATGATATAATAACACCTATTAGGAGGACAATTATGAAAATATTTAATACCGAAAACGGGATAAAAAAAGTTTATGTTCAAATGAATGATCTCATGATGATTATGCAAAATATTTCTACTATGCCTGCTTCTATTGTAGAAAAAATGTTTATGGATGCATTTATTGTAACGGACGAAAATAGAATGAATTTTGTTTGCTTTGACGAACCAAAAGAAATTGAATTTTTCGAATCTGAATTGTTAGACTGGATAGTAGATTATAAAAAATTAAGAAATTTATCGGAAAAAGAATTAATTACTCAAGGGATAGAACTATCACAAGAAATCAATCAAATAGCAATTCATTTTAATCAATTAGAAGAGGAAGAAAAGTTAAAACATCAAGAAGTTATTTCCAATCACAAGTTATTACAATATAAAATGAATTACATCGCTGAAATTTTATGGCTAAAGCAAGGATACAAAAAGATGCCTTTTCCTATTGTTCCTGATGATAGTGGATTTTCTTTAGAACCAGATAAAGATTCTTTATATAAAATGAATTCAGGGATCGATGCAAGTCAAATTTTAATTTACCGAAAAGATGGCAAAGCATTATCAGATAATGATACAATACCACAGGATTTTATCAAACAAAGTATTACACTAGCAGAAGAAAAAAATAGAGAAATGAATGAATTTTTCGATGATTATGAAATATCTTATTCTTTTAGTGAAGATAAAAAATATCTTATAATTCAATCTATTATTTTTTTGTTTAGTATTGGATATACCTACCAAGATATTAAAATCATATGAACTCGCATAGCTTTATATGATTTAAAAAAGCCCTAAATTATAATGATTTAGGGTTTTTTTATTGTTTTTATAAATTAATTTCAGTTTCTATATTCGCCTAAAAGAGAAATTTCATTTCTTAAAAGGCTGAAGCAGTTTGGAGCTTTTTTAATACCGAATGTTTTAGATAACGATAAATTCTTTATTAATAATTAAAATTAGCGAAGTACCTCCTATTTGAGGTACTTCTAGGATCTATATTTATGCAAAAAAAACTTCCAATGCCAGATAACTTACCAAATCATTTAACGGACATTTTTTATCATATCAATATAAATTTGCCTAAAGGTGATTTAAAAGAAACTGTAGAGCTGGATAAAGCAATAAATCAAGTTAACGCAAGTGATGTATATGCTTTACAGGATTATCCTCTGCATAATTTATCTGAATATGCGGGTTGGGCTCTTAACTCAGAAACAACTCAATCTGCAAGTAAAGATAGCCCTTTATTAATTACTCATTGGTACTATTGGGGGCAACAGCTTTATAGATCTATTAATCCGTATAAATTAGATCTAAAAACTCCAAGTTTGTTAGAAATTCCTGCCTATACAAAATTACCAGAGTCTTTAGATTCAGTGATTGCTGAACAAGATGAGAGATTAGATCTCTCTGATACCGATGCTAAAAAAATTACTGGTTCTATTCCTGCCATGCATGGTGTTATCCCAAAGGGCAGTATATTTAAACAAGGCGATGTGATTCTAAAAAAAGATGAGAAACTGACTCCTGAAAAATTAATTGTTTTAAGACGAGCGGGAATCAAAGAATTATCTATATATAAAAACCCCAAAATTCTCATTATAAGTATGCATTCTTTTGATAAAGAAGAAATGAGTGAGGAAAGTCTGTATGTTAAAGATGTCTTGAAAACATGGGGCTACGAGCAGGTAGAAATCAAATCACTCAAACCTGAACGTTTTGATGCTGCATTTAATAATCTTAAAAAAGATAATGACCCAGCTTTAGATGACTCATTAACGACGAGCAGGGACGATTATATAAAGTTCTTTGAAGAACAAAACTCAAACTTTGATGTCATTCTTTGCTGCACATATCAAAATAATCGTTCTTCTTTATTCCAGCTTGAAAAACTTCCAATCTTTGATCAAAGCAGCATGT
>JAGZRP010000065.1 GCA_018381595.1 Bacillota bacterium | reverse complement strand
CCCAATGAATAAAAGATATGTATTGTTAGAAGACTTCTCGATGATTCCTGATTCCTCTAATAATTCTTTTTCCATTTTAAAAATCAATTCATGTCCTTTTTGATTCGGATGAGGATCTAAGTTTTTCATTCCGGTCGTATTCAAATATTCCTGTTTTTCAAGTTCTGTTCCCAATTCATCTGATATTTCCATATTCTTTACTTGTTTTACCACTTCAATATACTTACTCTTCGCATCATCAAATTGTTTCAAAAGATTCTCATTATCTCCTAAAATAGTTCGATATGGATTATAAAGAGGTACTAAAATGACTTTACAATCTGGATTCAAATCATAAATCTGTCTCGTAATTTTATCCATATTTGCAAGTAAATTATTTTTTACTTCTTCAAAAGATGTATATGTTTCTTTGGGAATAAAATAAGTTTGATAGTTGGTGGTAAACTCTTCTAAAAAATCATTCCCGCCTATACTCATAAAAATATAATCTGTCTTTCTTACTTTCTCTTGCACAGATTCATTTCCCAATTGAGATAATAATTGAGTAGATGTCAATCCATTTTGAGATAGATTTTCAAAAACCACATTTCCTGAATTCTTTTTATCTATTTCTTTAACTAATAAATAAAAATAACTATCTTCCTTGGAAACTCCATATCCTGTTGTAATCGAATCCCCTAATCCTACAATATGAATATCTTTCGCTTTTACATTTCTTGTAGAAAAAATGAATACAATAAATAAGAACAATAAATACCTTTTCTTCATACTTTCACCATCTTTATCTTACCATATTTTTGAATCAAGAATATGTAGAAAATTGAAAATAGTGAAAAGTGACAAATTCAGACATTGACGAGTTCTATTCATTTATGATAATATGAATTTATAAATCAATGACAGGAATTAAGTAATGGTTCCATTCTTTTCAAGAAAGTTCGTGGTTGATGCAAACGAATAAAGAAGGACTATGAAATCTACTCCTATCAGAGAAATGTAAACATTTCCGGTGAAAGCCGTTATCTAATGAAGCAAATCAAAGGATGGTACCGTGCGAAAAGCACTCCTTATACCATTCTTTTTTTGTCATTAGATTGTAAAAGAAAGGAAGAGAAACTATGTTAGATATTAAATTTGTAAGAGAAAATCCTGAACGAGTAAAAGAAAATATGCGAAAGAAATTCCAAGATGCGAAATTACCACTTGTCGATGAAGTAATCGCAATGGATAAAAAAAATCGTGAGTTAAAACAACACGGAGATGAACTTCGTAGTGAGAGAAATGAAACCAGTAACCAAATTGGATTACTCATGCGTGAGAAAAAAATTGATGAAGCAAATGAAATGAAAGAACGTGTGAAAAAAATCAATGAGGAACTTGCTAGTATTGAAGAGGAAGAACAAACATTAACAGAGGAAATCAAACAAAAGATGATGATAATTCCTCAAATTATCGATGATTCTGTACCTGTTGGAAAAGATGATAGTGAAAATGTGGAAATTGAAAAGTTTGGAGAACCAATTGTTCCAAATTATGAAATCCCATATCATGCGGATATCTGTGATATGTATTCTGGACTTGATAAAGAAAGTGCAGGTCGTACTTCTGGAAATGGATTCTATTATTTAATGGGAGATATTGCTAGACTTCACTCTGCAATGCTTAGTTATGCAAGAGATTTCATGATTAGTAAAGGGTTCACATACTGTGTTCCTCCCTTTATGATTCGCTCTGATGTAGTGAATGGAGTTATGAGTTTTGCTGAGATGGATGCGATGATGTATAAAATCGAGGGGGAAGACTTATTCTTAATTGGAACTAGTGAACACTCTATGATTGGTCGTTTTAAAGGTCAAGTTATCAAAGAAAAAGAATTACCAATTACGTTAACTTCTTATAGTCCATGTTTCAGAAAAGAAGTGGGAGCCCACGGAATTGAAGAACGTGGATTGTACCGTGTTCATCAATTTGAAAAACAAGAAATGGTTGTTTTGTGTAAACCAGAAGAAGCAATGGATTGGTACCATAAGATGTGGTCATTTACCGTAGAATTTTTTAGAAATCTAGATATTCCTGTACGTACACTAGAATGTTGTAGTGGAGACCTCGCTGACTTAAAGGTAAAATCTTGTGATGTAGAAGCATGGAGTCCAAGACAACAAAAATACTTTGAAGTTGGAAGTTGTTCTACTCTAGGAGATGCACAAGCAAGAAGACTTGGAATTCGTGCGAAGGGAGAAAACGGAAATTATTTGGTTGCGACATTAAACAATACTGTTTTAGCAACCCCTCGTGGATTAATTGCTTTCTTAGAAAACAATTACCAAGAAGATGGAAGTATCAAGATTCCAAACGCATTACAACCTTATATGGGTGGGATTGAAATCATCACACCAAAAAAATAAAAGATAAATCAATTTCTGATTTATCTTTTTTTCTGAAATCCAGGTTCTGGTTCTACATCAATGATGTCGATATTTCCCTTATAAAAGTGTTCTAAGAAATGAAGTGGAATTCCTTTAAATTGTACCGATTCAGCCCATTTTGTAATACCACCACTAATCAAATAGTAAATCATTTTCTCATCTATTTGATAATTTCCAAAACCGCGTGTATAATTTGGTAGAATTTGACTATAAGCATTAATGAGCCCTCTACTTCCAGGTAGATTGGTCATCCATGCTGGGCATCCTCCATTATGATGATGTCCTGATACAATCATATCAGAATGATTTAGAAGCGGTAATCGCTCTATGACTTCTTTTCTATATGGATTCGTAGGATCATGAATCAACGTCACATGATAATACTTATCATATTCTGGACTCACATAAATATTTGACTTACCCATTTCAGAACGAAACAAATGATTGAACGCAGCTGGATTGTTGTATCCTTTCTTTTCATAATAAGAAATAGAATCAAATGGATTAAATCCAGTAAACATCACGTCTCCAATGAATTTTGTTTCATTATCTAATACATAAATATTTTTATCTTCTTGTAATTTTTTTAAGAAAGAACGACCTACTTCTACTTGCTTCCACACTTGTTTTCTTCCTTGCTGTTCGCTATTAAATAAGTCATGATTTCCAAGCGATATCACTACATTTGAACATTCACCGATTCCATATAAAAAATCTTCAATTATTTTCGCATGCTCTTCATTTTCAATAATTTTTGCTTCATCTAAAATATCCCCTGGTATGACTACATAATCTGGATTTTGTTTTACTAACACATCTTTGATAGTATCTAAACTTTCTTTTGGAAATGTTTTATTGTAGTGCAAATCAGAAAATACTGCAAAACGGGTATGAATATCTTTTTTTGTCTTAATATCATGCTTATTTAAATAGATTTTCTTAGACATAGGAGTCCCCTCTTTTCATTGTTGCTTATTATATCATATTAGAAATTCATGTCAAATATAAAAAAAGAAACAAATTGTTTCTTTTATTTTGCTTCATACCAATTATTTCCAAAGGCAATATCTACTTTTAATGGAACCTCTAATTGAATGACTTGTTCCATTTTTTCTTTGACAAGTGCTCTTACTTCTTCCATTTCTTCTTTCACACAGTCAAATAAAAGTTCATCGTGTACTTGTAATATCATTTTTGTTTTTAATTTTCTTTTCTTTAATTCAGCATGAATGTCTACCATTGCTTTTTTAATAATATCGGCACTGGTTCCTTGAATTGGCGTATTCAAAGCCATTCTCTCTCCTTGATGACGAATCATATAATTACTATTTTCTAATTCTTTGATAATTCTTTTCCTGTGGAAAAGTGTTGTAACATAACCATCAATATAAGCTTGTTTAATTTGATTATCCATATATTCTTGAATACCAGGATAAGTTGTTAAATAGTTTTCAATAAAGGTCTTTGCTTCTCCTACTGAAATATTTAAATTTTCACTTAGTCCAAAACTACTAATTCCATAAATAATTCCAAAATTAACAGCTTTGGCAATCCGTCTCATTTGTTTGGTTACCTCTTCTGGAGTAATGTGGAAAATATCACTTGCCGTTTTGGTATGAATATCTAGATTACTTTTGAACGCTTCTATTAATGCATCCACTTTTGCCATATGGGCTAGAATACGAAGTTCTATTTGTGAATAATCACCACCTAAAATGACACAGTTCTCACTTGGCACAAATGCTTTACGTATTAACCTTCCATATTCAGTTCTCACAGGAATATTTTGAAGGTTTGGTTCAATAGATGATAAACGACCAGTACGAGTTAATGTCTGTGTATAAATAGTATGTATTTTTCCATCTTCTTTTACCATATGAAGTAATCCTTCAATATAAGTTGTATAAAGTTTGGTAATCATACGATACTCTAGTATTTTATCAATAATTTCATGTTTATCTCGTAACTTTTCTAACACGTCAGCTGCGGTAGAATACCCTCTTGCTCCTTTTTTACCATGTGGTAGACCAAGCTTTTCAAATAATACATTTCCAAGCTCTTTTGGTGAACTAATCAAAAATTCACAGCCAGCCAACTTATAAATTTCTTGTTCTAAGCGACTCACATTTTCTTTGATTTCAGCTCCCATTTCAATCAGCGATTGTTTGTCTAAATAGACACCTTGGTATTCCATATCCCCTAGCACAAAAGCAAGTGGTAATTCAATTTTTTCAAATAGCTCCATCAAGCCTTCTTTTTCTAATTTTTCTGTCAACATATTTTTAGACTCATAAATAAACTTGACTTTTTTACCTGCATAAAGTGCGACTTGATCGAGAGCAGGTTCTTTAAAATTTGTCTTCCCATAAATGGTTTCATAAAAAGGAATCTCATAATCAAAATTATTTGCTAGATAGCTAATATCCTCTTTGACATTATAATCTAATAAATAACCTGCAATCATAGTATCAAAGGTAATATTTTCTACTTCAATTCCCAACCATTTTAAAGCAACCGATACTTTCTTTGCATCATAGGTATACTTCTCATTTTGAAATAAGAAATCGGGCTTCTTTAAAATCGCATCCTTTGTTAAGAAATAGAGATGCTCTCCATCATAAACCGACATTCCAAGAATTTTGCTATGATGATAATTTGTTCCTAAAATTTCTAAATAAACTGCACAGTCCCCGTTGATTTCTATTTCTTTAATATCTTCAATAATGGTTACTGTTTCTTCCTTTTTCGGTTCTTTTTTAATATATTCTTGTTCTTTTTTTAGGAAAGAATAAAATTCTAATTCTTCGTATAACTTTTCTAACTTTTCATGCTCTTTTTCACGACATTTAATATCCTCTAAAGAGATTTCCATATCGACATCTTTTACAATCGTTGCAAGATAATAACTTTGATAGGCGTTTTCTTTATCCGCTACTAATTTATCATGAATACTTCCCTTTATTTCATCGATATGCTCATATACCCCATCTAACGTTTGATATTGGCGTAATAATTTTAAAGCTGTCTTTTCTCCAATTCCTTTGACTCCAGGAATATTATCAGAAGGATCTCCTTGCAATGCTTTTAAGTCTACCACTCTTTTTGGCATAATCCCGTAATCTTCAAAAAATGTTTCTTCATTGTATCGAATGTAATCCTTCTGTTTTAATAACTTCATATCAACATCTGGACTAATTAACTGTAACAAATCTTTAT
>JAGZRP010000064.1 GCA_018381595.1 Bacillota bacterium | reverse complement strand
GTGCCTGTATTTATCGCCGAAAGTCCACTTACTTGTGTTGCGGAAGGTACTGGTATTTTGTTGGATAACTTACATTTAATTGATAAATAAAAAAATCATTCGTTATTTTGCGAATGATTTTCTTTTACTTTCATGATATAAAACACCACGATAACATGTTAAATTATCAAAAGTATCATTGATAGCTTCTACCGCTGTTGCATAATCAGCATAATTTTTCATAGTTTCATATCTTTCTTTTGTCCTACTACCTTTATCTGTATTAGAACAAGTTGTAATTAAATATCTTTTGACAATTTCACAAGCTAAACGATAGTCTACATTTTCTGCTGCTTTTTGAATATCAGAATTTTTAAGCAATCCCTTCACTTCATTATAAAATTTATAATTGTCTTCTTCTGACATTTGTAATTCAATTTCAGATCTTCTTTTATTACGAATTGTATATTTATCTTGATAATATAATCTTAATCCTTCGGCTATCACTAATAATTCCCTCATCGATTCTGGATCATTAATGTTTATCAGTTTTAATGCTTTTTCCATGCATTCCACTCTTGATTGTTCAATTTCCTTTTTTAATTCAGAAAGGATTTCCCTATCATTAGCTTCAATCGCACGAATGATCTCTTTTATACGTCCTTGATATGGCTTCAATGTATATACATCTTCATCACATAGTTGCTTTATTTCTTTAATATATGGGATTTGTAAACTATTTTCTATCGTATAATTTGTTTTCATAATTGGTTCTATTTGTTTCATAAATTTCCTCCTATACCAACCCTTTTTTGGCAAATGCATTGCTATTTTACCACATCTAATCGATTTGTCAAATTCCAAATATTGGGTATCATATTCTTTACTTGAAGAAAATATTCAATATGGAACCTATGCTTCACTATATTCAAAGTAATATATCTTTATTCTCCATCAATAAACAAAAATCTTTCCTCTTCCGAACTTCGAATAAAAGGATTCACATATTGATAATATCTATTGTGAGGATGTATTTCAAAAAAATCATTGCATTCAACATATTTATCAAAATTTGTTTTTACAATCTTCTCATGAGGAAGATTGTAACTATAAAATACTATCCAAACGAGAAAATAATATCCAATTGTAATGATTGGAATGAAAAAAAATAATTTAAAAATTACTTCTAATTTATTTGTAAAATTACTTACTATATATATTATGAATTTATATATAATAAATAGAAGAATCAAAAATGAGATACAATAATAAATCCAACTTCTATACTCCAGTTTAAAATAATTTAGAATCATTTTTACAATAAAGAATAATCCTAAAAAAAAAATACATATAAGAGTCCACTTTCTTTTAATTTTAAAAAACACTTTTTCATAGTAATCTCCTTACATATATTTTAGCATAATTGATTTAATATATCTATTTGACGTCTTCGCCGTATAAAACAACAAAAAACAAGAAGAAATTAATTTTCTTCTTGTTTGCGTCCATACTTTTTGTTGAACTTTTCAATGTTACCAGCTCTTTTTCCACTTTGGCTATTTTTTCCTGTGTATGCTGGATGACATTTGTTACATACTTCCACATGGATTTCTTCACGATTGCTTTGTACTGTAAATGTATTTCCACAAGCACAAGTTACTTTTGAATCCATATATTCTGGATGAATATTCTTTTTCATACTGAACTCTCTCCTTCCGCCATGACAAATTCATGTCATAGATATTAAATACTTTTATAGTATAGCAAGTTTTTTTCTTCTTTGCAAGCCTTTTTAGTTATCTCTTGATCCTCCAAATATTTGAAGTAAACTAAGAAAGATATTAATGAAGTCTAAATATAAATTTAATGCTCCATAGATAGCTAAATTGTCTTCTGGAATTGTCTCTAATTTAGAAAACATTTTTGCTTTCTGAATATCATAAGCAACAAAGATAGTGAAGATTAAAATTCCTAATGATGATATGATAAGATCAAGTGTACTATTTGCAGTAAAGATATTAATAACTCCTGCAATAATAATTCCAACTAATCCCATCATCAAAATACTAGATAATTTTGTTAAATTCACTTTGGTATAATATCCAAATAAACCAAAGATACCAAACATCACTGCACTTGCTAAAAAGATTGTTAAGATAGATGACATTTGAAATATAATAAAAATATAAGATAATGTCAAACCAGTCACAAAACTATAAATTGCGAATGATAATTTGGCAGTAAATGGATTCATTTTTGCAATTCTTGCGCTTAGGAAAATAACAATTCCCAATTGAAGAAGAAACCAAATCCAATCTAATCTTAAAATATTAAGTATTAAAAATTCTTGTGTTGATACATAAAAAGCAGTACCAAATGTAATCATAAGACCAATAAACATCCATAAAAATATTTTCGAAAATAATTTTTTTTCTTCCATTTTTTCACCTCAATTGCATTATATCATTTATTAATGTTTTAATAAAGTCTGATTCATTGCAGCTTCTATTTTTTGACTCATCATTTCGTATCCTTCTTTTGATGGATAAATACTCAAACTATGACTTAAATAGTTTTCGTGATTTTGAAATTCTTGATAGATATTCACGTAAGTCATATCATACTGTTCTACCAATTCTTTTAATCTTCCATTTGCATACGTAAATACATTATCCAACGCCTCATTAGAATTAACGATTGGGTTATAAAAGCTTGTTACCAAGATATCTTCTTTACAGTATTCTCTTAATTTTTTAAAAAGTTGTTCCATATCCTCCATCATTTCGTCAACATGATAATAAAGTTCATTATAATTTAATGTTTCAAAGTTAGGATTCACTCCTATTTTATAAAACAAATCATTCATACCAATAGAAAGTGTGACTAAGTCTGCTTTAATTAATGCATTCTTAATGGTCTGTTCTTTGCTAGAAATCATAATTTTTTTATTATTCTGAATATCGTTGATTAAATCTGTGACACGGGCATCATCTTTTGCATAACCATTGATATATTTTTCTAGTTTTTTCTTTTCTTTTAATAAGTTTTTTACATAATCTGTATATCCATAGGTAATTTCCCCTTGATTGGTTAGACCTATCACTTCATAATCACCGAGTGCTAAATAGTATACCTTTTTATCAATTGTCGTTAGATAGGTTAAAAAAACGATAAGGAAAGTAACTGCTACTACCAATCCTGTTTTTAATTTCATAGTTTTCATCCTCCAAGAAAAAAAGTAGATTTCTCTACTTTTACTATATTTCTTTTAATTCGATTTTAGCACCTACAGAAGTTAATTTTTCAATAATATTTTCATATCCTCTTAATACATATTCTACATTTTCAATTACTGTTACTCCATCTGCTTTCAAACCTGCTAAAAATAAACATGCTCCTGCTCTTAAGTCTGTTGCAGATACTGTTTTTCCATGTAATTCTTTGCTACCATGAATGGTAAGTGTATCTCCATTGATATCAATATCACAGCCTAGTTCATTTAAGTATGGTACATTTTGAAAACGGTTTTCATAAATGGTTTCTTGAACTTTTGAATCGCCCTGTGCAAAATTTAAAAGGGTTGTGATTGGTTGTTGTAAATCAGTTGGAAATCCAGGGTAACATTCTGTTTTTACAGTAATTGGTTTTAATTTATACGTTTTTTGAATCGTAACAGAACTATTATTTAACTGGTAATTTACTCCCATTTCTTTTAATTTAGAAAGCAATGATTCTACGTGATTTGGTATGATGTTATCAATTGTCAGTGGATTTCCTAGTAAACTAGCAAGAATTATATAAGTACCTGCTTCAATTCTATCTGGTATTACTTCAATAAATGATTTTCCAAGATGTTTTACTCCTGTAATTTTAATTTCACTCGTTCCAGCACCTTCTATTTCTGCGCCCATATTATTTAATAAAGTAGCAACATTTACAATTTCAGGTTCACGAGCAGCATTTTGGATTTTAGTAATTCCTTTTGCTTTTACACTTGCAAGCATGATATTAATGGTTGCTCCAACACTTGCTTTATCTAAGTAAATATCCGTTCCAATCAATTCTTCTGCTTCAATCAAATACTTATTATCCGTTGCCGTTACGGTTGCACCTAATGCTTCAAATGCTTTTAAATGTAAATCAATTGGTCTTTTTCCGATTGCACATCCTCCAGGAAAATACATTTCTACTCTTTTATATTTACCAAGTAAAGCTCCCATAAAGTAATATGATGCTCTTAATTTTTTTGATATTTGTTCTGGAATCTCTTTATTTTCTATATTGGAAGTTACAATTTCCATTTTTGTTCCTTCTCTTTTGACTGTTGCCCCAAGATATACTAAAATTTCATCTAAAGCATCAATATCCGTAATATTTGGAACATTATCAATGGTAATGCCTTCATCTGATAATAAACTAGCAGGAACAAGCGCTACCGCACTATTTTTTGCTCCACTAATTCGAATTGTCCCTGTTAATGGTTTTCCACCATGAATCACTAACTCTTTCATAATTCAACTCCTATATATTTTATGTTTCTCTTTTCGTGATGTTAAGCTTTTTGATTACTACCTAATAATTGTATTTTCTCAATAATAGCTTGTTTCATTACAGGTTCCCCTGCTTTAATAATTTTTCTTGGATCATAGACAGCTTGATTTTCTTCTAAAAATGCTCTCACTGCTTTTGACCAAACGATTTGTAAGTCTGTATTAATATTTAGCTTACATATTCCACAAGAAATTCCTTTTTTAATTAATTCATCAGGAATTCCAGAACCTCCATGTAATACTAGTGGCAATTTTGTAATCTCTGCAATAGTTTTCATCCTATCAAAATCTAACTTTGGTTCCCCTTTATAAATTCCATGAACACTTCCTAATGCTGGAGCAAGGGTATCAATTCCTGTACTTGTTGCAAGTAATACTGCATCCTCTACTTTAGCGTATGCAAGTTCATCTACAATGCCATCTTCTTCTCCTCCAACATGTCCCATTTCTGCTTCTACAGTAACCCCTTTTTGATGAGCATAAGAAACAACCTCTTTTGTCATTTCAATATTTTCTTCTACACTATATTTAGAAGCATCAATCATTACAGATGAAAAACCTGCATCAATTGCTTCCTTACAGGATTCTACACTACTTCCATGATCGAGATGAAGTGCAACGGGAACAGTAATTTTTAAATCGTGAATGAGTGCTTTTACCATCAATGTAACAGTGTTATATCCACCCATATATTTTTTGGCACCCTCACTTACTCCTAAAATAACTGGACTTTTTGCTTCTTCACATGCTTCTAGAATAAATCTGGTCCATTCTAAATTATTAATATTAAAATGTGGAACTGCGTAATGATTCAATCTTGCTTGTTCTAACATTTCTTTTGAATTTTCTAACATATTATCACCATTATCATTATAATTGATTTTCTATTTGATTGCAATCAAACTAAAATTTATGACAAATATTTACAGTTTTATCATAAACTTGTAATGGGTGAAAATATGAAAAAAAGAAATCCGTGGATAACCATTTTAATGCCTCTTTTAGGAGGAATTATTGTTTCTCTCATCATTGGGCCAAGTATGAATTATAGTGGCTTAAACAAGCCTTTCTTATCTCCTCCGGGAATTGTATTTCCGATTGTCTGGACAATACTATATTTA
>JAGZRP010000063.1 GCA_018381595.1 Bacillota bacterium | reverse complement strand
TTCAATCGAGATATTGTAAGAATTAATTTTGATGGAAAGTTTGATGCGAATGGGAAAGATTACCTAGTTGATTTATATCAAAAAGGGTATTCAGTAATTCCCAGCATTTCTAATATAGAAGAATTTTCAAAGTTACCAGAGGTAGATAATTATTTATTAAAGCCAAAAAATAGTTATGATGGTTATGGGCAAAGAAGGGGAAGCAAAGAATATATCTTATCTCAATTTACTCCCAATGACATCATCCAACCAATGATATCATTTCAAAGTGAAGTAGAATTCTATTTTGTTGGGAATGAGCTTCAATATGCATTTGAATATGTCCCTAATAAATTAGTTGAACGTTATGAGGTAAAAGAATATCACTATTCTTCTGAAGAGCATTTTTTAGCACAGACGTTTGCTGATTTGAATCCTGATTTCAATGGGGTCCAAAGAATTGATTTTTTAAAGCAAAAAGATGGAACTTTATTATTATTAGAAATAGAAGACTGTGCTCCATATTTAAATTTAGAAATGTTATCAGAGGAAAAAAGAGAACAATTTATTGCAAATTACAAAGACATGGTTTACCAATGTGTCAAAAAATACACAAAAAGAAGATAATTCAATTTATCTTATTTTTTATGAAAGAATATTAGTTTCAAACAATAAATGACATATTTCGCGCAGGAAAAAAGGATAAAAAATTATTTTTGTTACAATGAAATTGAAGATAGGAGTGAGGAAAAAAGGAGGATTTCTATGAAGTATTTGAAGTATACTTGTATTGCATTTATTGCATCTCTCGCACTTTCCTGTGCGGGCGTAAATGCACTGGTAGTAGGACTATACAACGTACAGATTCCAATTTTAGGAAATATATGGACTTCTGGTATTGAAACAAAACAAAATTGGGGAATTCAAGAAGTGATGAAAACAGATGCAACAGATAATGTAAGCGGAGATGGACGTGTTATTTTAGCACGAACATACGAAATGACAGGTGGTGGTAATTATTCTAGTTGGATTACAGTTCCAAAGGGAAGTTGGGCAAACTGGGGTAATTATAATGCCGATAAAGATCAATATCGTTTACAATTGAAATCACAAAAAAATTTAATTACAACAGCGTCATTTTATGGAAATTGGAGTATTAATTAGTTCGTCAAAATTGAAGTAGTAGTAAATTCTCCTATCTTCATGATTTTTGGGAGGTATGTATGAAAGCAAAACTCTTTTTAAAAGAAAATAAATATATTCTATTAGTTGCATTCTTATTGCTATTTTTAATAGGAATTTCATTTTATCAATATTTTAAAGAACATTACGGGTATCGGACATATTATTATCAAGTAAAAGAGGAATGTACCAACAAAAAAAACAAAACATCTCAATTATGTTCTCGTTTTTTAGATAATAAAGATAGTAGTGGACATGTTGTCAGTTATGAATATGCATTAGGTAATTATTTAGAAGCGCATGATCCAAAAAAGAACTTTGAAGCATTAGATGCAGTGACTTTAACTTCTGAGATAGTTGAAAATACCCATTTTTCACTCTTACAATTCTTATCTCCACTTTTCATTTGTATTGCGGTAGTGGGGACCATTCATCGTGAATTTCGTTCAGGAATTATGTATCACTATTCTACGAGAATGAAATTTCAAACTTACTTTAAAAAATGTATGAAAAAAATAGGTCTCATCGGATTATTGATTCCTAGTTCGCTCCTGATTGTTTTTCTGCTTTCTCTTTTGATTACAAATGGTCAATTTCACATTGCCGAATCTACTAAAAACTTAGCTGTTTATTTTGATTGGAAATACAATCATTTCTTATTATATGGTAGTATGATTTGCTTTATCCAATGGATACTTAGTATGTGTTATGGACTTATCGCATTTGTTTGTTGCTTTCAAAATAAGAGTAGTCTTGTTAGTATGATATTAGGATATGTTTTTAATTTAATCATGATCTTAATTATCAGTATACTATTCTATGGATTATTACTAAATAAATTATTTGGTATGACTGAGTTATCAGAATATTTTAATTTAACTGGTTATTTTTTCTTTAATCAACCGATGAATTATTTTGTATTATGTGGGATTCCTATTTTATTGCTTGTTTTATTATTTGGTTATGTTTATTTGAATTATCATAAAAAAGCAAAGGTGTTTCTGTGTTATGAAAAACAAATGGGGTAGAAATTTATCTATCATACAGTATGTAACAAGCAATGAAAAATTTAAAATGATCTTTTTTGCATCCATCCTTCTTTGCTTATATGGAACCTTTGGACTCACACTAAAAGCAAATAATTATATCGATGCGATTTATATTGTCTTTACTTTTCCATTATTTAATTTATTACTTTTTTCTTTACTCTTATTTTATACATTTCAAGTTTGTACTTTATTTTATGATGAATTTGATGCGTATCAAATACGATTAAAAAATAAAAAAGCCTATTTAAAAGAACTATTAAAAATTGTTATATTATCCAATCTTTTCTATCTATTGGTATTTTTACTTTTATTTTTTATCTTTTTAAATATGACTAATTATGGCTATTTTCGAATTCATGACTGGAATCAATATGGAATCAACAATCTTATTTATGTTCTATTTTATATGATTCGCTATTTTATATATGGTATTTTATTTTGTCTTATGATAGCACTTTTATATCGACCATATCATCAGAAATCTGTGATGCTTTCATTTGTTCTTTTCCTAAGTGGCTTTCTATTTTGTAGTAATACAAAAGCAGAGGTTAGCACAATGTTGTTACCTTGGAATTATTATCACATGGTTTGTTATGACAGTTTTCAAGTCGAGTTATTATCTTCTTTTGGATATTTCTTTCTTTTATTATTTGTAACTTGGTTATTCTATCAATATCGTTATCGAAAAAGAGGGATGTAAATGAATTATATATGGAAAAATGATATTTCTTATTTTTGGCATAAACACAAAGGAATGTTTTTCCTTTTATTTCTCATCCCATACTTACTTTTCTTATTATATTTCAATACCAAAGATACGATATTTATTTATCGTATGATGTTTGGAATTGATTTAAAGCTTAACTCCATGCATCCTTTGGAAGTATTAATGTATTTATTTCAAATTTCTTTTTATCTTTATCTAATGGCACTCTTTTATATGAAAGATATAGAAACGCAATTAGATACGATATTTCTTCGCATGAGACCTCAAAAGTGGTTTTTTCAGAAGACCGTTTTATTTATCATGCTGGTAATATGTCTTAAACTAATCAGTTATGGAATTCCCATTTTAGTCTTATCTTTTATGAAGATAGTAATTCCTATCAATACACTTATCATTCTTTTTTTAACGGATACCATTTATATTGTAACTGTCATCATGATATGTCTTACTTTATACATCGTATCAACGTATTCAAAATGGAGTGATATCTTTTCTTTCTTATTAGGAATTAGTTTCTTATTCTTATTCCCTAAAAATATCAGTGCTTGTACAAGTTATCATCTTTTATTTTTAGGAATTGATATTGGACTATTGATATTTAATATGGTTTATATAAAAAGACATGATTGTAAACTGATACAAAAAGTAGGAGGAATTTAGATGAAATTAGAATTAAAACATGTATCAAAAACATTTGATCAAACAGAAATATTTCACGACGTGAATTTAACATTAGAATCTGGACATATTTACGGATTGGTTGGGAGAAACGGAAGTGGGAAAAGTGTACTTATGAAAATGATTTGTGCTTTTTATGAACCCACAACTGGAGAAATTTTATTTGATGGTGTCAATGTGATTGCAAGAAAAGAATTTCCACCAAGTACGCGGGCATTGATTGAAAAACCACATTTCCTACCAGATTTGACAGGGTTTGAAAATTTAAAATTACTCGCATCGATCCAAAAAACAATTGGAGATGCAGAAATATTAGAAACCTTAAAGCTTGTCAATTTAATAGATGATAAAGATAAAACATATCATAAGTATTCACTAGGAATGAAACAAAAACTTGGGATTGCACAAGTATTGATGGAAAATCCTGAAGTAATGATTTTAGATGAACCATTTAATGGATTAGATGATAATAGTGTAGTAGCGATTCGTAATACATTATTAGAAGAAAAGAAAAAAGGAAAACTCATCATTTTAGCAACTCATATTAAGGAAGATATTGAAAAACTTTGTGATGAAGTATTTGTTTTGAATCAAAAAACAATTGAAAAAATAAAATAATTTGATATAATGATTCAAGATAGAGTGAAGGGAGTGTTGTTGTATGTGTGTTAGCTGTTTGTTAAAGAGAAACCTATATAACAATTCCAACATGAAATCGAAAATTAGAAGTAGTATTTGTTTTCTTTCTGAAAACAAATTTTTTCTGTATTTTCTTATTTGATGTTTCATTGGATATACAGAAATTTTGAAATAGGAACGAAGGAGGTTATATGAATGAAAAAAAGACAAGGATTTACATTGATAGAATTATTAGCTGTAATTGTGATACTTGCAGTCATAGCACTTATCGCAACTCCATTAATTATGGGAACAATCACAAAAGCAAAGAAGAATGCATTTAAAGATACTGCATATGGTATTTTAAAAGCAGGAGAGAAGTATACAGCTGAGATACTTTTGAAAAGTGAAAATACCTATGAAGGAGAAACGATTACACTCCCTAATCATGATAAGTTAGATTATAAAGGACAAGATCCAATTGGAGGGCAAATGATTATCTCTAAGCAAGGAGATATTTCACTTGTAATTTATAACAATAGTTGGTGTGTGATAAAAAAATCTAGTGATAAAGATGCAAAAGTAGAAAAATATAATAAGAATACTTGCAAGATAGATGGGAATCAAACAAATACTTTGGCACAAACAATCATAAATAAAAATACAAATGGAAATCAAGAAGGATTATTCACCGATGATTTTGGAAACATCCGTTATCGAGGTTCTAATAGTGAGGTTAAAAATTACGTGACATTTAACAATGAAGTGTGGAGAATCGTTGGAATATTTGATGGAAAAGTGAAACTGATTCGAAATGATTCAGTGAGAGAGATGAAGTGGAGTGATACGAATACCAATCATTGGAATACGTCCTCATTAAAAACATACTTAAATGGAGAATATTATAATAGCTTAAGTCAAACTTCAAAAAGTCAAATAGAAGCAAGTACTTTCTATTTAGGGGGACATACTCAAGCGGATGGAATGTATGCAAGAACCATGTATGAAAAGGAAAGAGGAACTACAGTATATTCTGGGAATCCAACGACAACGATACAGAATATTGGATTAATGTATCCAAGTGATTATGGATATGCAGCAAGAAGTAGTTGTAGTAAAGATTTATTGAATTATCATCGAGATATCAACTGTAGTACAGATGGGAATTGGCTTTTTACAGGAACCTACCAATGGTTACAAACTCCACGTTCTGATAATGGAGCTTATGTGTTTCTTGTGTTTACTTATGGAATTATTAATGGGGAGAATTATGTTGCCGATTACCATGCAGTTCGTCCTGTTGTGCATCTAAAATCTAGTGTTGGAATAACTGGTGGCGATGGAACGAGTGCAAAACCATATATCATAGGATAAAGATACAGTAAATGTATCTTTTTTGATAGATAATATTCTTGCGCCAACT
>JAGZRP010000062.1 GCA_018381595.1 Bacillota bacterium | reverse complement strand
TATCCATCACATATTTTCTATCCCATTTATAATTGGTACATGTTAATTCATCTTGTGATAACTGTTTATGATTTGATTTTAAATATAGAATACGAGCTGCCATGGTATCATATCCCATATGAAATTTAGATAAACGTTTTTCAAATACAAATGTTGCAGGATTTAATTTCCCTTTCATTTCAACATATGGTGTTTCTTGTAATAATACTATTTTTTGGAATAATTTTAATGAATTTAATGTAAGTAAACTTTTTGGTATTCTTTTATTAGAAAGATTTAATTGTTTTAGTAAATATGGGTTCCACTCCATTTTTTGAATATTACCATTCATTAATGTACTTGTATTAGATTTTAATAAACTTTCTGTATGTTTTTGTTTTTCTTGATCTATTTGTTTAGATTCGATTAATTTCTTTTCAATTTTATTTTTACTTCCACATAAAATACGAAGAGAAGTTTCAAATAAGTGAGTCAATTTCTTTTCTTTTACGAATTCCATCATATCACTTACACGTTCTACGCGTTCCATAAAAAGATAAGAATATTCATTCATAAATTCTAAAATATTCATATGATTACAATATCCTAATATTTGTAATTCTGGAAGAAGTGAATTGTTTGCATAGAGAACCATATTAAAGAATTCACATGGTGTCGTTTTTGTAAAAATAGATGGATGTTCTTTATAATATTCAACCATATCAATATCAATATTAATATAATGCTTTAACTTATTGTTATTTGCAAATTGAATAAAATCTTGTATTACCTCTGGTTTTGCAAATACAAGTGTTGAAAGTCCGTTTCTAATCACTTTTTCTAAACAATTTATTTTATTCAATAATTCTCCATTTTTTAAAATTCTTTCTTCTAATTTATTTTTTTGTTCTATCATTTCTTCTGAGATAGGAATAGAATTTAATCGATTACGATAGTTCTTTAGTTGTGATAATCGAGTCAGTTTTGTTTCCTTCTCTTCTTTATCTACTTCTACTAAACAATGATAAATTTTATTGGCAATCTCCAAAGAGCCTTTATATTGGTTATTTAATAATATATCGGTTGCAATATCTTGATATGTTGGATTATCACTATTCTGTAATTCTACTAATTGTAGTGATGATATCATAATATCCCCTCTTTCTTTTGTGCCACTTATTATAGCACAAACTAAAATAATTGCAAACTAAAAGAAATAGGTCATTTCCTATTTCTTATTTCATGTAAGTAACTATAATATTTTGTAACCAATTACTGAAAGATTCTTCACTTACAGTTTCTATTTTTTGACTATTTGTAACATCCTCTTTGATATTAGAACCTTTCTTAGATTCTTCTTGAGTCACGATGGATAATGTAAGATAATTCGCATTATTAGAACCTAGTAATTTACATTCCATGTCACCTGTTGTATTAAACTTTTCACTGGCTTCTTTTTTCGTTGTTTTATAATTACATGCAAGTATATTTTCTTTATCTAGATTAAACGAAATACTTCCTTTTGAACTAGACTTTTTATTTTCCCCATTCAATTTACCAATTGATGTTCCTTTTGAATCTTTGAATGTCATTTCAAAACTTTCCCAGTTTCCAGTAATTTCAACAGTTCCTGTTACTTTTTCATTATCAATAATTTCGATTTCATTTGTCTCTCCATCTGTATAAGCAATTCCACTTTCCTTTTTTGTATAACTATCTGTTGTTGTAATTGCATACTTTAATGGTTCATGAGCAAATTTTGTAACATAAGCTGTAATATTTAATTTTGATTCATCCATGTTGTTTGTCAAATCTTTTTCATTATAGCTTTTGAACCCTTTTGAAACCTGATTCATAATTTTATTTGCTTTTTTATCTTTTTTCAAATCTTTGATAATTGCATTAAATACTTCATTTGCAGTTTTTGGAGTAAGAGAAAGTGTTACTTTTTTCACTTCTTTTTCTTTTCCATCCACTTTAATTTTTACATTTTTTACGTTGAAGTAATCTTTTTTGACGTTTTGATATAAACTCTCTTTTACGATATCCATAACGTAGTTATAATCATCTAGCTTATTTTCATTTGCTAACTCTTCAAAAATATCTAATTTATCTAATTGTAAATAATTTTTTGCAATCTCTTTGATAAAAAGATATTGAGAACTATTATTATTATAATAACGAATATTAGTAACTTCTTGACCGTTTAGTTTTGGTGTTACATCAAAATATAATTGTTTTTTTGTTAAATTTTGTTGATATGTATATTCAAAATCTGTGTTTCCAATATTTTCAATCACGCGATTCATCTCTGGATACATTCCAAGACTTGCATATGATTTTAAAATATCTGATGTTAGTTTTACACGAACAGTTCCTTTTGTTTCAAAATCATTTCCTAAATCAATTTGTGATTTTTGCATATCCGTAGATAATTTGGTAATTTTTTTATTAAATGCGGTAATTGAAGAAATTAAAATTCTTTTTGGATTAGATGAAAATACATAATAACCTGCAAAGCTAGCAACAATTAAGAAAAGTGCTACTAAAATTAAAATGAGTTTTGGAGAGCTCTCTTTTAATTTCTTTTCTTCTTCACGACGTTTTTCCTCCACTTCCATTGATTCCTTTTTCTCCTCTGTAACAGTTTTTTCTTTTGGCTCATTTTCTATATGATCATTTTCAACTGTAACCGTTTTCTCTTCTTTTGATACTTCCATTTCAACCTCTTTAGAGGGCTCTAATACAGGAAGTTCTTCTTGATTTTCTGTTTTTTTGTTTTCTTTTTCTGCCATCTTACAACACTCCTTATGGTTTCATTATACTATAAATAAAACAATTTGTATACAAAACTTTTTGTTTGTATTAATTCTTTGGAATATCTTTTACAAGTCCAAATTGATAGCCTTTTTTCTTCATGGTCTTAATAAAATCCTCCATAGCTTCATAATTTCCAATATTTTTTGGATGCAATAAGTAAATTGCTCCATTATGATATCTTTTTAACAGATGATTCAATGCATCCTCTTTAGATACTGGTTTATCCCAATCGAGATAATCTGCACTCCAAAAATAAGTGGAATACCCTAAATCTTTTAGTATTTTTAAAGAACGTGTACTCCATTCTCCTTTAGGCTCTCTATAAACTTTTACCATATCTTTACCAGTAATTTGTTTATAAACGTGTTCTACATCCAATACTTCTTTCACATAATCATCTATTTTTTCTCTGGTTGCTAAACTAGGCATATTGTAATGATGATGTGTATGATTTCCTACTGTATGGCCATTTTTTTCCATCTTACGAATTAAATCGGGATTGGATGCCATGTAATTTTGACATAAGAAGAAAGTCGCTTTGACATCATTCTTATCTAATACATCTACAATTTTATCTAAATAAGTTTCATTACTTCCTTCATCAAAGGTAAGATAAATTATTTTTTTATTGGCACCTAAGTGATAGGCATTATATTCCTCTAATGATTTCCCATCATTTCCACCTAATGGTCTTTTTTGATCAAATTTATTATCAGACCACCATCCCTTACTTGTATTTTCTAAGTCTTCATAAGAATTTTTATACTTGACATGTTTAATAACATATACTTGTCTTTCCTTTTTTACTTTATTTCCACTAGAATCTGTTACTTCATAACTGACTTGATATACACCGGGCTTTTTCTTAATATTATTTTTGGTAATTACCTGTTTTGTAATATCTTTATCAATATTATCTGTTGCTGTATAACCTGGTTCTTTATATTCTTCATCTTCATATAAAGTAATGGCTTGATATCCTTTTAAAACCAGTTTAGGTGCTTCATTATCTTTTACAACAACTTTTCTTGTCTGTTTAGCCTTATTGCCTGATTTGTCTGTTACTTCATAACGAATGACATAAATACCAAATTGTTTCGGATTTACATACCCAGTCGTGATAACTTTATCTGTTAAATCATTATTTTCAATATCTGTTGCTGTATAGCCTGGCTCATCAAATGTTTCATTTAATTCAACATATTCAATTTCATCTCCGTTTAGCTTGATAGTCGGAGAAGTGTTGGTCGTTACAATTACAACTCTTGTTATTTTTTTCTTCATTCCAATTTTATTTTCTGTTTCATATACAAGTTCATATCTACCTATCTTGTTGGTATTTACTTTTCCATGAACTTTAACCCCCATCTTTTTTCCTAATAAGCTTGCTTTTACGCCTGGGTCTTTGAATTTACTTTGATACATGACTTTCATTTCTTCTTGTCCATTTAATTCTAACTTCATCAGTAAAAATGTGGATAGAAAAAATAAACTCATGATAATTGGAATACTTAAAAGTAAAATTAATCCTCTATTTTTTTCTTTCATGGTGTTCACCTCGTTATTAAACCATATTCAAAAAAATGAGAAGAATACAAAAAAAGAGGTTTATTCCTCTTCTTCACTACTTTCTCTAATAATATAAAGTGGACGATGTTTTGTTTCTAGATAAGTTTTTGCTAAATACTCTCCAATAATTCCTGTACAAAATAATTGAATTCCACTTAAGAAAAACATAATACATACCATAGATGGCCATCCACTGGTTGGATCAGACCAAATAAGTGTTCTTATAATAATAACTGCTATCATTAAAAATGAAATGATACAAAAGATAACTCCCACCAAAGCTGCAATTGCTAGAGGAACGGTTGAAAAACCAATAATTCCTTCTACAGCATACGCGAATAATTTCCAGAAATTAAATTTCGTTGTTCCTGCAGAACGCTCCGGATTTTCATATGTAATCCATTTAGTTTCAAATCCAATAAAACTAAATAGTCCTTTCGAATAACGATTATACTCTTTCATATTTAAAATTTCATTTACTACTTTTCGCTTCATTAAACGAAAATCTCTAGCACCATCAATCATTTCTACTTTTGAAATTTTATTAATAATTTTATAAAACCATCTTGTAAAAGTTTTTCGGATGAAAGAATATCCATTTCTACTAATACTTCGAGTTGCTACCACATCATAATCTTCATTTTTTAAAATATCATACATCTCTGTTAATAATTCTGGAGGATCTTGTAAATCAACATCCATCAAGGTAACATAATTTCCCGTTGCATGTTCTAATCCTGCATAAATTCCTGCTTCTTTTCCAAAATTTCTTGAAAAAGAGAGATACTTCACTGATTTATCTTTTTTATGCAATTCTTTCATTTTCTTTAAGGTGCCATCTTTAGAACCATCATTCACAAAAATCAGTTCAAAAGTAACCCCTTTCATCTTTTTTTCTTGTTCTTTAATTGCATCGTAGAAATATGAAATACTTTCTTCTTCATTAAAACATGGAACTACAATTGAAAGTTTATCCATTTTTCTTCCTCCTTCCATCAACTACTAATATGATTAGAAATAAGATAAATCCTGAAACACTTGTAACAATTCCAGCTCGTTTCATTGGAGATTCATAATCAAATGTGATTTGATGTTTTCCTTTTTCTAGTTGGAAACCAATAAAAGCACGATTTACTTTTTCGTATTTTATCTCTTTCCCATCTACTTTTATAGTAAAGCCTTCATCATATGGAATACTTGTTACAAAATAACTATCATTTTTCGTTTGAATCGTTCCTTCTAAATGATCTCCCATTGATTTCTTTTTATTTAATTGAAATGGTACCACATCACTGGTTATTTGGTTTAAAATATC
>JAGZRP010000061.1 GCA_018381595.1 Bacillota bacterium | reverse complement strand
TTGTTGCAAATCCCATACGGTAAACTAAGTTATCTAATCTACTTTCAAGTAATTTCAGTAAGTCTTCACCGTGAACTCCTTTTAATTTTCCAGCCATTTCAAATGTTTTCTTGAATTGCTTTTCGCTAAGTCCGTACATATATCTTACTTTTTGTTTTTCTTGAAGTTGTTCTCCATAGTTAGATAATTTCCTTTTACGGTCTTGTCCATGAGCTCCTGGACCGTAAGGACGTTTTGCTAATTCTTTACCTGTTTCAGTAATAGAAAATCCTACACGACGAGCTCTTCTGTAAGTTGATCCTGTGTATCTTGACATAATGTCTCCTCCTTCTTTTCGTATTTTTAAAAGAGGTAGTAAATTTAAAAACTAGGGTGTTTATTTAAATAGTTTCGCTTCGCAGCAAAAGTTACTAAAACCCAAATAGGTAATAAACACGTTAACTTCCAAAATTTACCTGCTGCTCTTTTTTTCCATACGTATTTATAATTATATTATGATAGAAGGGATAAGTCAAGACCTAATTCTTCTTACTTTACGATAATTCACAAAAATTAGACAAATTATTGCAAAAAAAGACATGTTTGTGATATAGTTATACTAACGAGGTGGTACAAGTGAATAGTCTTACTTTAATTATTTTAACAATCTATGTAATTACTATTGTGCTTGTGATTCTTGTTTTGAATTTTCTTCAGACAAGAAAGAATAAAAACTTTAAAAAACACTTGGAACAATTAGAAATTGAAAAGAATATGATTGACTCGACACCAATTGCTCCAGAGTTATCTAAAATAGAGGCTTTTTTAAAAAATGAAAAAGTAGAAACGATGTATGGGGAATGGAAGTCTCGTTTAGAAGATATTAAAAATAATCAAATTCCAAAGGTAACAGATATGTTATTAGAAGCTGATTATTCTCTTTCTAAAATGGATTATAAAAGTACGTTATATAAGATTGCCAAACTGGAAATGGAATTATATAAGGTAAAAGCAAATTCAGAATTTTTATTGGAAGAAATTCGTACGATTACAACCAGTGAAGAAAAGAACCGTACGATTATTACAAAATTAAAGACAAAGTATCGAGAACTATATGAGAAATTCATGGCAACACAAGCTGAATTTGGAGATGTAGAGCAAGCGGTTGCCAATCAGTTTGCAACTATTGCGAAAATGTTTGAGAAGTTTGAACTGGTGATGGATAAGAATCAATATACAGAAGTAACACAAGTGATGAAAGCAATTGATGATTCTTTAAAACATATGGATATTGTGATCGAAGAAGTTCCAAGCATTGAACTGTTAGCAACTAGTATTTTACCTAAGAAAATGACAGAGTCTATGGAAATTTATAAACACATGGTAAATCTTGGATATCCACTTGATTATTTGAATGTGGAATATAACATCGAAGAAGCTCAAAAGAAAATCAATGATATCAAAGAACGTTTACAAAAATTAAATTTAGAAGATAGTCTATTCGAATTAAAAGTATTATTAGAATATTTTGAACAACTTTATCAAGATTTTGAAAAAGAGAAAAAAGAACGTGCTATTTATGAAGAGGCCAATGATGGTTTTAGAAAAAAATTGAATAAAACAAATCGTTTGGTAGAAGATATCTTCTTAAAAATGGACGATATTAAACGTACTTATCATTTATCTAATGAAGATGTGGTTGTATTAAATGAAGTAAAAGAAGCATTAACGATTTTAAATCATGATTTTGATGTATTTTTAGAACATACCGGAAATCATGCCTTTGCTTATTCTAAATTAACGCATGAGATTGAGATTTTATCTGGTCGCCTTGCTAGTTTACAAGAACAATTAGATTCTACTTTAGAAGTGATTGGTGGCATGAAAGAAGATGAAGTCAGAGCTCGTGAGCAATTAGAAGAAGTAAAAGGAATCTTAAAGGAATCAAAAGCAAAAATTAGAGATTATAATTTACCAGTGATTCCAAAATCATATTTTGTAGAATTAAAAGAAGCTGGAGCTGCGATTAAAGAAATTGTCAGAGAGTTAGATAAAAAACCAATTACGATTAATACATTGAATACGAGAGTAGATACCGCCCGTGACTTGGTGTTAAAACTCTATTTAACGACTAAGGAAATGTTAAAAACTGCGATGTTTGCAGAAATGGCGATTGTTTATGGAAATCGTTATCGTAGTTCAGTAGAAGATTTGGATAAGAAACTAACTTATGCAGAAGTGTTATTCTATAAAGGGGAATATCATAAGTCATTGGAACTTACGATTAATTGTTTGAATCGAATTGAACCAGGAATTTATGATAAATTACTTCGTTTATATGGAAATGAAAAGTAGTTTTTAAAACTACTTTTTTGAATAAAAAGGGAGAATATATGGAAGAGAAACAAATAAAAGTTGATGTATTAGAAGATGCGAAAACAAGAGATGTGAGGAATGATATTGAAACACCTGAATATAAAATGCTTTCGGATACACTAGATAAAATTGAAGAGGAAGATTATTTAGATACATTCTTAGAAGCAACGGATTATACAACATTTGAAGATAAGTGTTATTCTTATGAAAAGAAAATGGATGACGAAAAAAATAAATCGGGAAAATGATATCTCGATTTATTTTTGATTGGTTTCCTGTAATTGGCTACGGTAACTATCTAAGCATTCTTGTATTTGTGGAAGATACTCTCCTTCTTGTCTTATGACTTCTTCTAATTTTTCTGGCTCGAAAAGATATTGTATCGATTGATAAAATAAAGTAACAAGCTTATCTGACAGTTTTGAAAAAAGTTCCCATGCGTTTTCTCCTGAAATTTCATTGTATTGCTGAAAGAAGGAATAGATATTTCCATTGATTTGTGCATCTCTTATCATTTGTAAAAAACCTTCTTTTTGAAACATAATTTCGGAGATTTTTCTGAGTATGAGATAAGAGGAAGTTTCATATGGTTCATGATACATTTGACACATTATCTGTTCTTCATCGAAGCTATTAATACCTTCTTCTAAGCCAACACTACAAGCATTGATACATTTCATGGTAACTTGACCTTGTTGATTGGATAATTCAAATGTTTCCGTTGAAATTCCGGAACGTGTAGTTAATAGATTTCCATGAAGCTGATAATTTTTATCTATTGATTTTAAAGCATGACTTAATTCATGAACTAGAATGGCTACACTTGTTTTATGATTGATATCAAAAGTAGAGGATAAAATAATACAAGAACTAAATCCTTCTAAGACATATTGACCATTTTCATATTTTATAATAGGATTGGAAGATGCAACTCCATTTGCTCTTTTTAAGTCTCCTTCTCTTACAATTTCAAATTCTTCCTCTTCATTGATATGTCCAAATTCTTTTAATTTTGTATAAATATTTTCATCATATTGACAAATTGTGATTGGATAATATTCAATTACTTTTAATATTTGAGGAATATATTCTTGTCCATAATAAGAAACCATTGCACCTATTACTTTTTGTAATAACATTTTCAAATCATTTGAATAATGATATTGAACACTTTTTCTTTCAATTGTTTCCAAGATAACATCATTCATATTCTCACCTAGTGTGATTATAACATATTTTTCATTGTGTTTCCAAAATAGGTTTGTTATAATATTACAGACGGAGTGATAGTATGGAAAAAGTAATCTTAATCAAATATGGAGAGTTAACTACAAAAAAGGGAAATCGAAATCTTTTTATTAATGTATTAACAAAAAACATAGAGCAAATTTTAAAACCATATGACATAAAAATTACAAAAAATAGGGTTCGTATGTTTATTGAAGTATTAGATGGGAAATTTGATGAAGTTGTAGAAGCACTTCGTAAAATTTTTGGTTTACATGGTATAGTTATTTGCCATAAAGTAAATACTAATGATATTGAAGAAATGAAGCAAATTGCTTTTGATTTATTAAAAGAAGAATCATTTCAAACATTTAAAGTTGTAACAGATAGAGCTGATAAAAGATATCCAATCAAAAGTATGGAAGTAAGTCGCCAAATTGGTGGATACTTATTAAAATACTTAGAGAATAAATCCGTGGATGTTCACAATCCAGAGCTTGTTTTAAATATTGAAATCCGTGATGGAGGTACTTATTTTTATACAAGAGAAATCGAAGGGATTGGCGGTTATCCAGTAGGAATTCAAGGAAAAGGATTACTGATGTTAAGTGGTGGAATTGATAGTCCTGTTGCTGGATATCTTGCTTTAAAACGAGGAATCCAAGTAGAGTGTATTTATTTTGATTCGCCACCACATACAAGTGTTGAGGCAAAAAATAAAGTATTAACACTTGCTTCTCTTTTAAATGCATATTCTGGTAATATCAAAGTGCATATTATTCCATTTACAAAATTACAAGAAGCAATCTATAAGAATTGTGATCCTAATTATATGATAACCATTATGAGAAGAATGATGTATCGAATTAGTGAAAAGGTTGCGAAAAGAAAAAATTGCAAAGTAATTATCAATGGTGAAAGTATTGGACAAGTTGCAAGTCAAACATTAACGAGTATTAGTGTTATTAATGCGGTTACGAATATGCCAGTGATTCGTCCTGTTGCTTGTATGGATAAACTAGAGATTATTCGTTTAAGTGAAAAAATTGGGACTTATGAGACAAGTATTCTTCCATTTGAAGATTGTTGTACTATCTTTTTACCAAAACATCCAGTCATTCATCCTGTGATGGAAAAAGTCATTGAGATGGAAAATACGTTTGATTATCAAACATTAATTACAGATTGTATTCATAATATGAAGACAATTACTACATTTGAAACCGATGAATTTGAAGACTTATTATAAACCAAAAATTTCCATAAACTTATTTGTATGAAATCGCCAAATGTACACATTCTATTAGTGTACAGGAGGTGAAACTGATATGAAAAACAATAGTTCAACAAATAAATTAGTTGTTCCTGGAGCTAAACAAGCAATCGAACAAATGAAATACGAAATTGCTAACGAATTTGGTGTTAATTTAGGTCCAGATGCTACTTCACGTGCTAATGGTTCTGTTGGTGGTGAAATCACTAAAAGATTAGTACAAATGGGTGAACAACACCTAGGAAGTACATCTAATTACCAAGGTAAGTAATTAATTTAGAATAGATGGTGGCACCAATTGGTGTCACTTTTTATAGTTTGGAGAAAGAGTATGAACAAAGAACAGAAGAAAATCGCTAAGAATTATAAAATGGGTGTATCTTATTATAAACAGGTAGAAAAAGAAATCAAAGAAAAACAGGGAGAATAATCTTCCTGTTATTTTGTGAGATCCTCTGGATTAGGATAAGCACTACATTTGACAAATTTGAAATAAGGATCTTTGGTACATAGATAATATTCACATAAATTATCAAGACAATCTGGTTTTGGTTTTACTTGGTATCTACCACCAATGGTATGTTTGATTTTTGAAAATATTGCTTCTTTAGGGTGTGAAAAGAGTAATTCTCTTCTAACTGCACCAGTAGGAAACCATCCTACATAAATAACCAGTCCAACAATGATAAGAATTATCCACATGGGAACACCTGCTTTTACGTTTCTTGGAACCATAAAATCACCTCATGAAACCAATATAGCACAAAAGAAAAAGATGTGCAATTAAAGGTGTGTGAGTCGATTAAAAATTTCAGCGGTTAATAAAGCA
>JAGZRP010000060.1 GCA_018381595.1 Bacillota bacterium | reverse complement strand
AATACTCTTAAATCTTCTTCTCGCTCTCCAAGACCAACATATTTTACAGGAATATTGACTTCGTCTTTAATCGCAAGAACTATTCCACCTTTTGCGGTTCCATCTAATTTTGTTAAAACAATTCCTGTAATATTGGTAATTTCTTTAAAACTTTTTGCTTGACTAATTCCATTTTGACCAGTTGTCGCATCGATGACAAGTAAGGTTTCATGTGGCGCATCTGGTACAATTTTACCAATGACACGATTCATTTTTTCTAACTCTTTCATCAGACCTTCTTTATTTTGAAGACGCCCTGCTGTATCAATTAAGGCAACATCATATTGTTCATTGGTTGCTTTGGTAAGTCCATCATAAATCACACTAGAAGGATCAGCACTTACACTCTCTACAACATCTGTATTGGTTCTCTTTCCCCACTCTACTAATTGTTCTGTCGCTCCTGCTCGAAAAGTATCCCCAGCAATTAATAATACTTTTTTACCTTCTTTTTTTAATTTATTAGCAATCTTTCCAATCGTGGTTGTTTTTCCCACTCCATTCACTCCTACAAATAAAAGAACAGTAAGTCCATTTTGATTATAGTTGATTTTATTGACTAAGATTTGATTATTAACGTAAATAACAAACATCTCATCCACTATGATTTCTTTTAAATCATCCACATCTTGAATGGCTTCCTCTTTGACACGTTTTTTTAAACGATCCATAAAGCTCATTACTGTATTGACTCCAATATCTGCTGTAATTAAAATATCTTCTAACTCTTCAAAATAAGCTTCACTCACTTGTCTATGTTTTTTAGAAAGCATAGATAATTTAGATGACATCTCATTACTTGCTTTGGTAAGTCCTTTATCATAAACTTCAATCTCTTTTTTTTCTTCTTCAGTTTTTGGTTTTAATATATTTTTAAATTTGTCAAATAATCCCATGTTATCACCTATTATTCATTTTACACGAAAAAAGATAAAATTACTATCATTTTACCTTTTATTTTCTATTAAATTCGAAAGGAATCCTCTTTCCTCATTGCGATTTCATTCATAATTTCATTTACCTGAATCTTTTGCTCTTTTCGATATTGATTCATAAAATGTTCAAATACCTCTTTTTGTTCTATATTTTCTGAAAACAATTGAGTGTGGTCCACATAAATTTTCTCGTCAAAGGGTGCAAAGAAAATGCGTAATACTATGTATTCTTTTGATACCAAATAACTGACTAATAAATTGTCATTCCCCTCATACAATATTTCTTCCAGTACCTCATCTTGTGTTTCTTGTAACAAATTCGTGCAAAAAGAATATAGTTGAGGGGTGTGAATGGAAAGACATGCACCTGTTTTTCTTACTACTTCTCCATCTTTGGATATGATAACTAATTCATTTGGATGTTCAACGGCTTTAACCATTTTTGTAGGAATCTCTTTCGGTGATACCCCATTTTGATACAAAAAATCGATTCCCTCTTGAATATCATTTTGAGAAGATGTTATCACATCTTTTTTATCTTCTAATAAAAGCATTGTCTTGTTAAAAATTTCTTCTTTCAAACGTGTCTTCTTCATATATTTCACCTAATACCATTTTAACACAAATTAGAATTACTGGACAAATGAGCAAAAACATATTATAATGGTATAGTTAAATTTAAACGTGTGAAAAACTTTTAAGTATAAAAACTTTAAATTGGTGTCGGGAATCTAAATGAAAGGAGAAAACATGAAATTTTTAAAAAATGACACATCAGGTGAAGATACAAAAATCTTTGCCCTTGGAGGTCTTGGTGAAGTTGGTAAAAATATGTACTGTATTATGCATAAAGATGAGCTAATTATCACCGATGCTGGAATTACCTTCCCTGGAGGAGAACTTATGGGAATTGATTATGTAATTCCAGATTTTACCTTCCTAAAGAAAAATGAATCAAAGATTAAAGCGTTATTTATTACGCACGGACATGAAGATCATATAGGAGGAATTCCTTTTTTACTACAATCAGTAAATATTCCTGCTATTTATGCACCAAATCAAGCAATTGGTTTGATTAATAAAAAACTACAAGAGAGAAATATCAAATATAAAACACTATATACTTATACAGAAGATACAAAAGTAAAATTTAAACATATGACAGTTGAGTTTTTCAGAACAACTCACTCGATTCCTGATTCACACGGAATTTGTATTTCAACGCCAAATGGTACCATTGTTACAACCGGAGACTTTAAATTCGATTTAACACCAATTGGTCCAATGGCAAATTTACACAAAATGGCTCGTATTGGTGAGCATGGTGTTACTTTATTATTGAGTGATTCAACTAATGCATTAAATGAAGGAATGAGCGCAAGTGAATCCACAGTTGATAATGCACTAGGTGAAATATTCACCCAAAAGAAAGAAAAAGGACGTATTATTATTGCAACATTTGCAAGTAATATTTATCGTTTAAAACATATTGTAGATACTTGTAAAAGAAATGGAAGAAAAATCGTAACATTCGGTCGTAGTATGGATACAAATATTGAAATCTCTATTCAAGGTGGATATATTAAAAATAAAGATATATTTATTACTGCAGAAGAAGCAAATCGTCTTCCTGATACAAAAGTATGCTTACTTTGTACTGGTTCCCAAGGAGAACCACTTGCAGCGCTTTCTAGAATTGCAAACGGAACACACCGTCAAATTAAATTAAAACCAAATGATACGGTTGTCTTCTCATCTAGTCCAATTCCAGGAAATGCACTAAGTATTTCTAGAACTGTGAATAAATTATATCTAAAAGGTGTAGAAGTATTTACAAATACATCACTTAGTAATATTCATACTTCTGGACATGCCAGTCAAGAAGAACAAAAGTTAATGATTCGCTTAATTAAGCCAAGATACTTTATGCCTTTTCATGGAGATTATCGTATGTTAAAAAGACATGCCGATACAGCAATTCTTTGTGGGATTCCAAAAGAAAATACCTTTATTTGTGGTAATGGTGATGTACTTTCTATGTATAAAGGAAAAGTACAAAAAGCAGGTGTTGTCCAAGCTGGAGATATTTATATCGATGGAAACCGTATTGGAGATGTTGGAAATGCGGTTATCAAAGATAGAAAAGTTATGGCAAATGATGGAATTGTTGTTGTAATTGCGAATATTGATTCTAATAAAAAACAATTACTTGGAAAAATTAATATTACAACACGTGGATTTGTACTCGTAAATGATAATATGGAATTATTAAAAAAACTTGAAGACATTTCACGTGCTGCTATTTTAAGAAAATGTACAGACCATTTAAACTATTCAGAAATCAAAACAGAAATTACAAATAGTTTAAGTGAATACATTTATGAAAAAACAGGACGTAAACCAATTATTTTACCTGTTATCATGGATATTAAAAAAACACAATCAAAAAAAGGAACTATTACCAAATAGTTCTTTTTTTATCTTGTTATACATGAAAAAAGTACAAATTAATTGTACTTTAAATAGAAAACAATTCCATGTTACTTTCTCTATCACTCGATAGCAAGTTTTCCATATCAAACGAAACATGATATTTATAGTGGTCTAAATAACAGTAAATCACAATTTGTCTTTTCGAATTATAAACAAATGTAGCTGCTGTCATTTTCGGATATTGTGTATCTAAAATAGAATCTGCGTAGCTTTTTCCACGATATTGTAAAATATTTAAAATATCTCTTTCATCAATACGTCGATAACTCAAAGAATATTTTTTCAAGAATTCTAAGGATTTATCTAAACGGAACTTGGAATTAGAACCTTTATTGGTAAGTGGTAGTCCTACTTCTTCACTAGTAAAGTGATTAGAGTGAGCAAATTTATCATTAATTTCAATGGTAGAATGAATATTTAATCGATATTCAATCGATACCGCTCTTTTTTGATTCGTATCTACTACATTTAAATTAAAACCACTTGCAGCATCTTCACAGTCAAATAATTGAAGTACTGCTTCAATACTTTTCGCATCGACAAGTCTTCTTAAAATAAACCAATTTGGAATTCCGATATGATTAATATGCTTTACATAAATGGAATTTCCTGTAAATATCATTCCGTGACTATTCCAGCAAAAGTTTCCCCCTGCTAGGGTATCTGTTGTAAAGAAGTCACATAAATATCCATAATCCGTACGGTATTTCACAAGAGCAGAATTTTCTAAATGATAATTCCCATCTTCATTATGACCTCCTACAATACTCC
This sequence comes from Bacillota bacterium, assembly GCA_018381595.1. GTDB lineage: Bacteria > Bacillota_I > Bacilli_A > RF39 > UBA660 > UMGS2016. Next base: position 1,456 of record JAGZRP010000060.1, on the reverse strand, counting down.
CATTCATGTCTTTTACAATAATGTCTGTACAAGAATCATGATAAGTATAGATTTCTGGGCACAAATATAGTAAATACTCATCTCTATTGACTTCAGCACCATCTGCTCTTCCATAGACTTCATCTAATATATCTGCATAACGTTCTTCTAGTTTTCGTTTGACAATTAAAAAACGATCGTGAATATCTTCATTTTTTAATAGTTCACGTGTATCTTCTACTAAAGTTTGAATGGTATGTTGAAAACGTTTTCCAAGTTGAAAGCCTTTTTCGTATAACGTTCCTGATACTGCCATAATTGTTAATTTATTTTCCATAGTATCACCTAGTTTCATTATACAGAAATAAATTCATAATGTAAATTTAAATTCAATCGATTTGACATGAAAAAAAGTTAGATTTCCTAACTTTCCAGTAATGGGAAACTAATTTCTACTTTGGTTCCCTTTCCTACTTTAGAATGATATTTCATTTTTCCATGATGTTTATGAATGATTTCCATGGATAATCCAACCCCTAAACCAGTTCCATTTGCTTTTGTAGTAAAAAATGGTTCTGTTATCTTTTCTAAGTTTTCTTTAGAAATTCCCTCTCCGGTATCTTCTATATAAACTGTAAAAAGTTTTTCTTTCTTCTTTGTATAAAGATGTAGACTCCCACCTTCTTGCATCGCTTCTATTCCATTTTTAATGACATTGATGAATACTTGATTTAATCGGTTATAATCTCCTAAAATATAATATTCATCATCATCTAACTCTAAATTCAACTGAATCTTTTTTTCTTTTAAAATTGGATTAAAATTATCGGTTACTTCTTCTAAAAGCATATTAATATCCATTTCTTCTTTTTCAATTTTAACATGTGTCGTTGCTAGAAAATCCTGTAATAAAACAAGAGTTCTTTCAATTTCATGTCTCAAAATAGGAATATATTTTTGACTATGTTCTTGATTATTCATATCAAACATATCTAAATACCCTTTACAAACAGCAATCGGATTTTTAATTTCATGGGTAATTTTAAATAAACTATCTTGTATTTGTTTTTGATGTTGTAATTCTTTTAGTGCGATATGAAAGTTAACAATTTCTTTTCCTTTCTCAAATAGTTGAATGAGAAAATATGGCACAAAGTAAATAAATAATACCATTGTGACAATTTGAAAATAAAAAGAGATAGACTTCATATCAAAATAGTGATGAAATAAAAAGAGAAAAGAAGTAGCAATGACATTAATCACTAAAAATAAATTCATCATTTCTTTTTCACGAATACGTTTTTTTTCTTTGCAAAAATAATAAATAACATAATAAAGGAAAAAAACGCTGATAAATAACAAATTACTCGCTTTGAAAAAGGTAAATTGTGTCACTCCAATAATCACACTTAATAAGATTGCACAAAAAACACGATTCCTTTGATATGCGATAAATAATGGAATGGTAATCATAAAA
>JAGZRP010000059.1 GCA_018381595.1 Bacillota bacterium | reverse complement strand
TGCTTGGTCTTTTAATGTCTTTCCGATTTGGGGTAAGGCAACGATTAATATGATTCCTAATATCGATACCACTCCAATTAGCTCTATTAATGTAAATCCCTTTTTATGAGAAGTATTACCTAAATACCCCCCCCATGGTAACTTTTTGTTAACCTTCATACACTCACACTTCCTTTAGTATTTATCTTCCTCATTATACCAAAGATTTGCACTTTGTAAAACAATTTTATCAACCTGTTATTTATCCCTAAAAACATCTTATAAGAATATATCATGGGAATATTCTTTTTTTAGTAGATAGTAATAGAAATTCTATTTATGCTTATAAAACCAGTATTTAAGTATATTAATAAAATAAATTGAATTTTATGAAACTACCATAGAGTTTGTAAAACAGATTAGACAAAATATGCTTTAAAATTACATTTTGTAATCATTTTAAACAGTTTATGTTACAATAAAAATATAAAGTATGGAGGGATAAGATGAACTATTATGAGTATAGCATTAATAATACATCTTCTGTCATTGACAACGCGATTAAAGAATATTTAGAGAAAAACCACTATCGTTATTATGAAAAAAATGGGAAAATTATTTTTGGTGGTCGTTTATGTGATATAGAAGAGAAGCTAATGAGTATTAGTATTTATGATCCAAGTCAAATCATTAAATTATCATTCAGTGATGAAAAGAATGAACATCAAACAATGTTTGCTATTCAAGCAGGCAAAGAGTTAGAAAGCATTATAAAGACTATTGATAAAATAAAGTGTAGTGATTCAGATGATAATCTGTATTATGAAAGTACTTCATCCGTTTTTACAAAAAACGAAGAAGTAATCGGTAACTCTAAAATTGATTATTTAATAAAATCCAGTTGGATAGATAGTAGTCTTTTGTATATTGAAGTATTAGATAAAGAGTTGGAATTTCCTAGTGATAAAAAATTAGAATTATTAGATAGTTCTGTATTTGAGATGGAAAATATGGATTTCGAAAATAATATAGATTTTAAATATGAAACCGAGGTTACTGAATTCAGAAAAGAATGTCTTGAAAAAATCAAAAAAGATAACATTGAAAAATCTTTATCGACGGAAGAATATATTACAGATTGTGAAAGATTATTTGAATTAGATAGTAACAGTGATTCATTTTGGCATTGTTTCAGATTAAATGAGGATTACAAATTACTTGACCACTACATAGAAAAACAAACAGAAAATGGAAATGAAATAATTCATAAACGAATAATGCCATTTGATGCGGAAATGAAACAAGATTTTTTAGAAAAAACGATTTTGAACCTTGCTTCAAACGCAACAATCACACAATTAAGTGAATATGGTAGTGAAAAAGAATATGGTTTGCGTATTTTTACAGAAGAAAATAAAAATATATCATTAAGATCTTTTCCTCAAAACTATATTGAAGATATGATAAACACAGTAGTACAATTACAAGCTCAAAAATTTGATACGGATTACTATGATGCTTATATTAATATCATTCGTAGAGAAATTGAAAATGAAAAGATTTCAATTGCAAGACATAGTCAAATATTTCCTGATAGGCGAGAAGCAAATGAAAAGGCTTTAGCAGAGACGATACGTAAGCAACAAGAAAGAATTGCAGCTTTAGAAGAGCAAAGAGAAGCATCTTTTAGTACTGGTTCTATGAAATAAGTCAAATGAAAATAGATATAACCCTTTAGTAGTTTTTTAACATGAATAAAAAATCCAAAGATTAAGTAACTATTGTTATTTCTAAATTTTTTATCTAACAAGAAAAAACATATATCTGTTCTGATATATGTTTTTTTGAAACTAAAAAAGAGTAGATATCTACTCTTATAACATCGTTCCAAGTAATTTTGCAGTACGAACCATTTGAGTAGAATACCCCATCTCATTATCATACCAAGTAACTACTTTTACTAATTGCTTTCCATCTACTTCGATTAGTGATGTACTAAGTCCATCAACTAAGCTTCCATAATGAGAACCAATAATATCACTTGATACAATTGGATCCATAGTAAATCCTAATGTTTCATTGGTATGTGTTCTCAATGCTTCGTTAACTTCTTCTACAGTTACATTTTTCTTTAGTTCAACAGTAAGGTCTACAACAGAACCATCAGTAACTGGTACACGGAATGCCATTCCATCTAATTTACCAAGTAAACTTGGAAGTACTTTTCCAACAGCTACTGCTGCTCCTGTACTTGCTGGAATAATATTAGCTGCCCCTGCTCTACCACGACGTGCTTTGATTCCTTTTTTATGAGCAACATCAAGAATTGTTTGATCATTGGTATAAGCATGTACTGTTGTCATAAATCCTTTTTCAATTCCAAATACTTCATCTAATACTTTTGCAACAGGTGCCAAACAGTTTGTTGTACAACTTGCTGCACTAATAATTTCTTCAGTACCATCTAAGATATCACTATTGACATTGTAAACAATTGTCTTCATATCACCTTTACCAGGTGCTGAAATAATTACTTTCCTCGCTCCTGCTTCAATGTGTTTATGAGCATCTTCGTATTTTACAAATTTACCAGTACATTCAAATACTTCATCAATCCCAAGTTTTCCCCAAGGTAAATTTACTGGGTCTAATTCTTTACAAACTAGAACTTTATGGTCTCCTACTTGAATATAATCTTCTCCATAAGTAATTTCATCTGTTCTGTAATTACGATGAGACGTATCATACTTTAAAAGATGTGCCAATTGTTCTGGTTCTGTAATATCATTGATTGCAACAACTTCAAATGTAGGATCCTCTTCCATCAAACGAAATACTAATCTCCCAATTCTTCCGAATCCATTGATTGCTACTTTAATCATTTCTATTCCTTCTTTCTATTATATCTTCCATTATCATTGTAAAGAAATTAGAAATTGATGTCAATCATTCTACTTTTAGTTTACAATACTCGACAAAAAGATATTAGTATTTTACTTTACCATTTGGTATCAACTAATACACATCCACTTTTCCACAGGAAAAGTTTAGCACATAAAAAAGAATGTTTCTTCACACTCTTTTTCAATGATTCATTTTATTTTTTTGGATACGTTGATTCACAAGATGAAAAATAGCTCCAACGATTCCCCCAATAATCGCTCCACCTACGCCTCCAATGAGTACATACATCAAAAAATCTTGCACAATCTATCCTTCCTTCTACAATTGATTATTTCCAGCAAAGCAACTATGACCAATAAACTCACGAAGAACACTATCATCTGGTACTTCTTCAGATGGAATTGGTAAGAAGTTTCTTAAAAAATTAATTAAACGAAGTGCTTCTGGATAAACAGGATCATTTTCTTTAACATTAAATAAAAGTGGCTCTGCATAGGTTTTTAAAACACCTAATTCATAAATAAGAGCAGAATTAATAATCTTATCAGCAGAATCTTGGTAAGGGAAAATATATTTTTCTTCCCCTTCTCTTATTTTATGCCACATTGCAAGGGTATCTGCTGCCGAATATGCACGATATTTATTATCGCGAACTATTCTTCTTAACTTTCTAGTATCACTTGTATGAATTCGATTATGTCCATCAATATTTAATTGTGTTAACGGACTAATATAGATACGATATTTATTTTTCTTTTCAATGCTCAAAGTCAAATCTTCATTTAATGCATGTAATCCCTCGATAATAATCATATCATCTTCGCCAAGTTGTAACCATTTCTTTTTATATTCTCTTTTACCAAGTACAAAATTATACTCAGGAAGTAATACTTTCTCTCCTGCTAACAACTTCATCATGTGTTGATTAAATAGTTCTAAATCAACTGCTTTAATACTTTCAAAATCAGGATTTCCTTCTGCATCTACTGGTGTCTTATCACGATTCACATAATAATCATCAATTGATATCTGATGAATTTTAATCCCTTTGCTTTGAAGATATATTTGTAATTTCTTACTTGTGGTTGTCTTTCCACTAGAAGATGGACCAGCTAGTAAAATCAGTTTGACATCTTCTCTTTTTAAATTAATTTCTTCTGCAATACTAGCTAGCTGTCCATCATAATAGGCTTCTGATACACGAATCAAATCCCCATATTGTCCTGTTGATACACGTTCATTTAAATCCGCTGCATTTTCTATTTTTAAAATTCTACCCCATTTGGTGTAATCCAAAAATGCTTCAAATAACATAGGATGATGTTTGTAATCAAGTGTACACTCTGGATTATAAATATCAGGATAACTCATCACAAATCCATTATCTTTAATATAAGTTAGTTTAAACTCATCCAATACTTTTGTACTATACGCCAAATCCCCATAAAAATAATCATACACATCATCTAAACGATAAAGATTAATATAAGTATTACTAATATATTTTAAGACATGTACTTTATCCATTTTCTTTTTCGTTTTAAAATATTTAATGGCATCTAAGCGAGAAACACTGACTTTTGTAAAAATTAAATCTTCTTTGACAATTTGTTTCATCTCATCACTTAGTTTTTTAATGATTGGTTTATCAATCGAAGCGCCTTTAATTTCACAGTAAATTCCCTTATCAATAGAATGTTCAATCACAAGTTCAGCATCACTACCAAGTACTCTTTTTACAGCGAGAATCAAAACAAACTGTAGACTTCTTCCATAAATTCCATTTCCTAAAGCACTAGAACGATCATAAAAATCAATATCACACTTCTTAGACACTTTTTCTGCAAGTGGTGTAATATCATTATCTACCTTTGCTACTAAGATTGGATAATTATAATATTTCTTATAACTATCACTAATCTCTAAAAGTGTTGTTTCTTCTAAAAATTCCTTTGTCTCTAAATCTCTATAATTTACTTTTACCATTCTCATAAAATTTCCCTCTTATTCTATACATACTCATTCTATCAAAAAAGATTCATTTTGTCACATCAATTTCTGTATAACTACAAAGTTTTTGGACTATATATAAATGAAAGGATGATTACATGTTAATACCAACCGTAATTGAAAAAAGTAGTAATGGAGAAAGGTCTTATGATATTTATTCCAGACTTTTAAAAGATAGAATTATTATTTTAAGTGGGGAAATTACTGATGCGAGTGCGAATATCGTTGTCGGAGAATTGTTATATTTAGATAGTTTAAACCACAATGATATTAGCTTATATATTAATTCTCCAGGAGGAAGTATCACAGCAGGTATGGCAATTTATGATACCATGAATTTCATTAAAAGCGATGTATCTACCATTTGTGTTGGAATGGCAGCCAGTATGGGAGCATTCTTACTTTCTTGTGGAACAAAAGGAAAACGCTGTTGTCTTCCAAATAGTGAAGTCATGATTCATCAACCATTAGGTGGTGCCGAAGGACAGGCAACAGAAATTAAAATTGTTGCTGAAAGAATTTTAGGATTAAAAGATAAATTAAATCGTATTCTTTCTAAAAATACAGGGCAAAAGATGGAGAAAATCGAACAGGATACAGAGCGTGATCACTTTTTAAGTGCAAAAGAAGCCTTAGATTATGGTCTTGTTGATAAAATATTATAAATATGTGTTAAAATGATTCTGAGGTGATGTTATGGCATCAGAAAAAATACTTTTCTTTGATACAGAAACTGGTGGATTAGATGAAAAAAACATTCTCTTTTAACTATTGGTTTTGCTTTATGGGAACAAGGAAAAATAATTGATACACTAGAACTATCCATAAAAAAAGAAAACTACATTGTAGATGAAGAATCTATGAAAATTAATCAAATTGATTTGATTGAAT
>JAGZRP010000058.1 GCA_018381595.1 Bacillota bacterium | reverse complement strand
GAATCGATTTGGAAGATTTGGTGAGTATTGGAACGATTGGACTCATTAAAGGAGTAAATACTTATAAATTAGATAAAAATATTAAACTTGCTACTTATGCATCTCGATGTATTGATAATGAGATTTTAATGTACTTGAGAAAGAATAAAAAAAGACGAGGTGAGGTTAGTTTTGAAGATAGTCTTTCCTATGATGGAGAAGGAAATGAACTTCACTTAGAAGATGTATTAGGAACCGATGCAGATATAGTAACCAAAGGAATTGAAGAAGAAACAGAAAAGAAATTACTATATCAAGAAATTAATAAATTAAGTGGTCGTGATAAAGAAATTATGGTATTAAGATATGGATTGTTTGGGAAAAAAGAAAAGACCCAAAAAGAGGTAGCAACTCTTTTAAATATTAGTCAATCTTATATTTCTAGAATTGAAAAGAAGGTCATCAAACATCTGAAAGGAATGGTAAGAATTTAAAATAGGAATTGCTTGGCGAAAGAAAACTTGTTATAATCTTAATAGAGTAGGTGTGTTATGAAGAAAGTACAAGATTTTTTTCACAAAAAGAAGAAAGAAAAGAAACCATTTTCTTATGAGAAAACAAAAAAATTAGCAAAGTTAACAAAAACAGATTGGATTTATTTGATTATCATTGTTGTTTTATTTAGTTTGTTTGGTTTTTATCAATTAGGTTCTACAACAATGGCAAATTCTTATTGGAAAGCTGATGAAAACGGAGATTCGGTGATTTTAAAAATAGAGGATGAACCAATTGAGAGAATTTATTTTTTAGTTGGTGTTGGTGAAGATCCGAATGGTGCTAATGTGAACTTAGAAGAATTAAAGTTTGAAGTAGAGGCATCTGTTGATATGATCAATTGGAAGCAGGTTGCTTTGATTGATAAAATATCTATGTTTCGTTGGATGACTATTGATGCTAGTATTATTGCAAACCCATATATTCGCATTCGTGGATATGACAAATCCGTTGTATTGAATGAAATTGGATTTAAAATTGCAGGAAAAGACAAACTTGCAAAAGTAGAATATGTGAATGGAACGAGTTATACTTATACTGGAAAAGAATTAATCGATGAACAGGATAAGATAGCACTCAATCCAAACTATTATAATTCGAGTTATTTTGATGAAATTTATCATGCTCGTACCGGATATGAGCAATTAAAGCATTATCCTATCTATTAGACAACCCATCCTGTATTAGGAAAAGAAGCAATTACTGCAGGAATTGCAATCTTTGGTATGAACCCATTTGGATGGCGTTTTGCAGGGGTTTTCTTTGGAATACTGATGCTTCCTATTTTATATAAGTTATTGAAGCAAATGTTTGATAATTCATTGGTTTGCTTTGCAGCAACATTCTTGTTTGCCTTTGACTTTATGCATTTTTCTCAGTCTCGACTCGCAACGATAGATACCTATGCAGTTATTAGTATTTTACTTATTTATTACTTCATGTATCGTTATTATCGGACTAGTTTCTTTGATGGAAAGTTGAAAGACTCCCTAAAACCACTTTTCTTCTGTGGAATCTTTGTCGGATTAGGATTTTCGAGTAAATGGAATGTTGCATATGGATTTATTGGAATTTTCTTGTTATTTATCCTGAATATGTGGAAACGCTTGAAAGAATATTTACACGCAAAAAAAGAAGTAGAGAAGAATCACTCTACTGATGAAATGGATTTGTATGTATATCAAAATTATTTCCGTTTACTTATCAAAACTATTTTATGGTGTATTTTGTTCTTTATTATCATTCCACTCGTGATATATTATCTATCCTTTATCTTCATTTTTGATATTACCAATATCAAAACATATACCCAGAATGTATTTCAATATAATTGGAATATGTGGGAATATCATCATCGTTTGGTTGCAACGCATCCATTTCAATCTCCTTGGTATGAATGGTCATTTATGATAAGACCAATTTGGTATGCTTGGGATATTTCCTTTTCCCAACCAAATACCATTAGTACCATTACAGGAATGGGTTCTCCAATGGTTTGGTGGGTAGGATTGATTACGATGATATTTACACTTCTTACAGCATTTATCAAAAAAGATAAAACCGGGTACTTTATTGTGATTGGCTATCTTTCTGTTTATCTCCCTTGGATAGCAATTTCAAGAATTGCCTTTATTTATCATTATTATCCAGCTGTTATCTTTTTAGTTCTGAGTATGGCATATTTTATGAATCTGATGTTAAAAAAATGGAACTGGATGAAATATGCAATTCCTATTTATGTTGCTCTTGCGTTTGCTTTGTTCTTGATGTATTTCCCTATATTATCAGGAACACCAACAACAAGAGAGTATGCAAAGAGATTACAGTGGCTTCCACGTTGGACTTTTTATGTATAGATGATCATAAGATCATCTTTTTTATATGCTCGATTCCAGATTTTTCTAAACGGGAAATTTGTGCCTGACTAATTCCAATTTCTGTAGCTAACTCCATCTGTGTTTTTCCTATTAAATAGCGTTCTGTTAAAACGTATCGTTCTTTTTCTTTTAATTTTTCTAAAGCATCTTTCAGTGCTATCTTTGTTTCTAATGAATAGTTTTTATCTCTTTTATCTTCTAATTGATCCTCTAGATAAATGGTATCTCCACCATCGTTATAGATGGGTTCAAACATACTAATCGCATCTTTTAGAGAATCTAAGGCATTAGAAACATCGTATTCAGTTAATTCCAATGCTTGAGCAATTTCTTGAACAGTTGGTTCTTTACCATTGAGTGATGTTAATTCCTCTTTTTTTCTGAGTGCTTTGTAGGCCGTATCTTTAATACTCCTTGCAATGCGCACACTATTATTGTCTCTTAAGTAGCGTTTGACTTCTCCTAAAATCATTGGGACACTATAGGTTGAAAATTTAACTTCATAAGATAAATCAAAATGGTCAATGGCTTTGATAAGACCGATGCATCCAACTTGAAATAAGTCGTCCATATTATCAACACGGTTATTGAATTTTCTTAAAATGCTTAATACCAGTTTTAAATTTCCTTGAATTAATCTTTCTTTTGCATTTAAGTCCCCTTCCTTTAATTTTTGAAATAAAACAATCATTTCTTCATTTGTCAATACCTCAATATTCGCAGTATCCACGCCACAAATTTCTACTTTATGACGTGCCATGATGTATTCTCCTTTCTCTTTCATCATGACATTGTTTTCTTTAAAATATACATTTTTTCATTCATACAGATTGCAAAACTTTGTCGAAACAAAAGTAATCGTTACATAGAAAAATCAAATTTAGGAAAGTTTACACTTCTTTTTCCGTTTCGTATTGTTTTTTGACTGGCAAATCGTTATAATGATATTATAGTAGTATCATAGGTGGGACGGTGTATTAATGAAAAAAATAAAAATTAAAAAACATGGATTTACTCTTGTAGAACTCATCGGAGTAGTTGCCATTTTAGCAATCATTTTGTTGGTATCATTACCTGCAATTAGTGGGATGTTAAAAAATAGTGGAGAACAAAAATACCAACAGACATTAAAAGATTTGTATTTAGCAACCGAGCAGTATGTTTGGAATTTTAGGGAGTATTATCCTCAATTAGAACGTGTTGGAGGAGAGGCAACTGTTTCTTTACAAACACTTCGAAAGGCAGGATATGTAAAAGAACGATTAGAAAATCCAAAGACGGGAAAATATTTTTTGAATACTGATTATATCCTTGTTCGTGTGAAAGGGGATAGAACCCGAGAATATATTTTCAATGGCGGAGATGGACAAGTTCCTGATGTTGACATTATGACACCAACATTTACAGTCAGTCCTGCAGCGGATGTATGGTCAAGAGAAAAAACAGTAACGATTAAATATCAGGACAATAAACAGCCTAATTTTGTATATGAATATTCAAAAGATGGTGGAGTGACATGGGAAGTTACTTATAATACTAAAGTGGTATTAAACTTTACTGCAACTGGAAGTGTGATCGCAAGGGTCAGAGATTTATATAATAACAAAGATACGGTAACATCACGTGTATTTGCAGTGTCTAAAATTGATCGTGTTAGTCCAACTTGCGCTACAACTGGAGGAAGCACAACTTGGACGAATGGAAATAGAACTTTAACAGGAACATGTACGGATACCGGAGGAGCCGGATGTAAGGGAAATGTAACAAGAGCATTTACATCGAATACCAATGGAAGCTATTCACCAGGAACGGTATATGATAATGCTGGAAATAGTGCGGTATGTCCATCAACAACAGTTAGAATTGATAAAACAAAACCAACCTGTTCGACAAGTGGAGGAAGTACAACTTGGACGAATGGAAATAGAACTTTAACAGGAACATGTGCGGATACTGGAGGTTCTGGATGTAGAGGAAATGTAACAAGAGCATTTACATCAAATACGAATGGAAGTTATTCGCCAGGAACAGTGTATGATAATGCAGGAAATAGTGTTTCCTGTCCATCAACAACGGTACGTATTGATAAAACCGCTCCAACCTGTTCGACAACTGGTGGAAGTACAAGTTGGACCAATGGAAATAGAACCTTAACAGGAGCATGTACGGATACCGGAGGTTCTGGATGTAGAGGAAATGTAACAAGATCATTTACATCAAATACGAATGGAAGTTATTCACCAGGAACAGTGTATGATAATGCAGGAAATAGCGTTTCATGCTCGGCAACAACGGTTAGAATAGATAAGACACCACCAGGAACAGTTTCTTATAAAGATCCATGGGGAACGGTTACAGGAACTGCGACTAGAAATATTCCTTATACTTCTTCTTATTGTGGAAATGGTTTTAACGATACTGTAAAAGTAAGTGGGGATTCTGGTGGAAGTGGCGTTACATATTACTTTACTTATTCATCTTCATCACCATGGAATAATGGGAGTCAATATGGAAAAACTGCATTTAATGGAACGACATTACCAAATCTATTTGCCGGTTCTGCTGGAAATAAACCAGGTTATGGATATATTGGTTCCTCACGTGGTACTTTGACATTGTGGGCTCAAGATGGAGCAGGAAATAAAAGTAATACAGTAAAAGTTACACACAATTGGTGTACAAAATAAGGAGTGAATATATGAAAGATAAGAAAAAAATCGGATATACTATCCTAATCATTGGTTTCATCATTATTGCTCTCGTTACCTTTTATTTCCTATTTTCTATGAAAAATAATGATAAAAAAGATTCCAAACCAACACCAACTACAGAGAAAAAAATAAAAAAAGGAGAAATCCAATTTAGTTCTGAACCATTTGAAGCAAAGACAAAGCCAGATACGAAAGGGATGACAGATGAAGAAAAGGAAGCAATTGAATATGCTAGTGCTGCCTTTAACTACGATGAGTTTGAATTTGGAAAACCCAAAAAGTCAAAAGATGGTTTTTATGAAATTGTATTGACAGAACGTAAAACAAAGAAATCAGATAATGTATTTCGCGTGAATTTGGAAACAGGAGAACAAACATTAGAAATTAGAAGATACACACAAAAAGAAGAATGTCCTGAATGTGAAAAATCAAGTAATTAATACTTGATTTTTTTTCATATATCAAATGCATTTACGTATACTGTATCAAGGTGGTATGATGCGTTTATCAGATTTACAAGACAAAGATGTCATTAATACAGTAGATGGTAAATTAGTTGGAAATATTATAGACATTGCCATTTCTCCAAATGATGGAAAAATGGATAAATTAATTGTAGAACGTAGTAAATTCTTTGTCTCTTTATTTTCTAATAAAGATGAAGTAGAAATTCGTT
>JAGZRP010000057.1 GCA_018381595.1 Bacillota bacterium | reverse complement strand
GACTGATATGAATGATACCTATCCTATTGAGGGCTTAAAATGCACTGATGGAAAGCAAGAGGATTTCATGGAACAGTGGATAGAACGGAGATTGAATATAAAAATGAGATAAGTAAGTAAAGATGCCAGTTGAAGTGGAGGTTCCTGCTTGGCTTTTTTCTTGCTCTTTTGCAGATGGTAAAATATAATTGTATGTGTAATAGCGAGAAGGTTTGAAGGGATAGGTAGGAGAGTAATGATAGAACTTGATTGGGCAAAATTTGAAATATTAAATAAAAAATATGCAAATGCATTTGAAACGCTATGTTTACATCTTTTTAGCAGATATGTTCATACAGAGTGTATTGGTGCAGATTTTAATCAGGCTGGATTGGAGACAGAACCAGTTAAATATAAAGGGAAATTCTATGGCTTCCAATCTAAATATTTCAGTCCGAGTATGGATTATAAACAAATAGAGCATTCTGTTCAATTGGCATTAACATCGTATCCCGATTTGGATGTCATTAAAATATTTTATAATTGTAATGCAAGACTATCGGCATCGTCTACAAAACAGGAATTAGATAAAAAGGCTAAAAATCGAGGGGTTAAACTTGAATGGCTGGGAAGGTCATATTTTGAAGTTGCATTAAATAAAAAGGAAAATCTGGATTTATGCCAATTGTTTTTTGGTGCAGGTAGGGAACTGGAATATTTTGCTGATATAATAGATAATGAGAAAAGAGCATTTTTAACAAGTACCAATTATCTGGAATTAAATGTAGCTTGTGCAGAAAAAAGATTAAATAATAGTGAACAACTTGTCGAAGAACTTTTGGAGAATAGTGAAATATCTGTAATTAGAGGTTTACCTGGAACTGGTAAAAGTGTCCTTTTGGATAAAATATTTATGATATTAAGTGGAAGTAATTTAAAGTTTTATGACCAGATTGCTGCAATATCTAAAAATAAGAGTATTCCAATCTTGATTAAATTGAAATATTGTTCAGCTTGTCCTTTGGAACAACTTATCATAACAAAAAAAACAGAATACAAGTTGAATTTTGATAATTATTCAATAATTTACTTGCTTGATGGTTTGGATGAAGTTTCGAGTGAAATTGCGGAACAAACAATATCGTATATTAAAGAACTTGCAAAGCAAAAAAATACAAAGAAAATAATTTTGTCTATACGAAAAATGTCCAGTAATAATATGTATTTGCACGATTGTGTTAATGAGAATGCTTTTTATGAGATTCAGGAGTTAGACGAAAAGAATATAGTTTCATTTTTCGAGGATAGAGGAGAGAAAGATAAGATTGAGAAACTTAAAAGTTTGAAAATAACTAATAAAAAATTGTTTGATGAAATTAAAGATATTTTGTTGGTTAATTTATTTTATGATTCTATGAATTATGTTAGTAATGGGACAACGATTTACGATTTGTTTTGGTTAAAGGATCATTATTGGAATAGTAAAAGGAAGGATAAATTAATAGCTCTTAATTTGCCAGAACCTCAGTCAGATGAAATATTAGAAATAAATAAGCAAATAGCTTACCACATGCATAGCGATAAAACAGTAATTATTGCGAAAAAGAATTTTAGAAATATTGTTTCAAAAATGTATCCTCAATTAAGTTACAAAGATGTGAATGCAGTTTGTAACTACATTTTAGAAACATATTTTGAGAATAGGATTGAGGATGAGTTTTACTCATATCAACATAGACGATATCAAGAGTACTTTTATACGCTATCTCTATATGATTTATATAAATACAATGTTGGTAATTTACGAAAAGAACAAATATTTACTAATTATGAACTTTTTGATGAATTTGTTTTGCCATATTTTGAAGATAGAAGTGATAAAGAAAAACAGTTACCATTCTCAATAGAAGTGAGATTGTTTAAAACATATATGGGAAAAAATCCATTGTGGGGAGCTGATGAACCAGGATATAAGTATTTACGAGAATTCTCTTATGCAGTAGCTGCACAAGAGGAAGAAGCTTTTTATCGTATAATTCAGGATGAAAATCTGTCATTAAAGGGTAATGTTTTGATTGATGTATCTTATATCAAAAGTATTGCTGAATGTGAGAGAAAGTCAAAAATTGGAAGAATACCGGATCCACTTGAAGAAGTATTTCGCTTTTTATTATGCAACATAGAAATATATTGGAGATGTAATAAAAGAGAAATGGCTTTAAAAGCAGTACAAGAATTGCAGCAATCTATACAGTGCATAAAAGACGAGTATCCGGAATTGATGGAAAAAGTAAATAATGCCTTTTTTGAAGAAAAAAGAGCACAGCTTTTTATAGAGTTGATTATTTTTGAAAAAAATACCAAAGAGATACTTGAGGATATAAATAAAAATGGTATTAGAGAACGTGTAGTAAGCGGTGAAACTGAATATGAGAAACTGTGTAGTGCTTTCTTTGAAATTCTATTTCAATATAAATATGAGGAAGTATTAGTTTTACTGGAATTGTTTACAGATGAAAATATAGAATGTTTGTGTGCCTTTTTGATTCGGGTTCAAAATTTAAGATATTTGAAAGATAGGAAGATTTCAGAAAAATTAGAAAAATGCTTACTTCGTTGTAGTGAAAAAACAAAAGGCATTTTGATGCTAAAAAAATATTTTGACCTTGAGTTAACAGCGGAAGAAGAAGGAATACTGGAAAATGAATTTGAGAGATTAAGTGCGGAACGTTGGGTGGATTTGTTTGGCTTTAAGAAAGAACATAATAAGGCAGCTTTTTTAAGTATGTTATATAACCGTAATTGTGTAAGTGAACAATATAAATATGATACTAGGGTATTGCATCAAAATTTATATTGTAATTATGCAAAAATGTTAGATGGTGAGATATCGTATACAAGATTAATGACGACTTTTTTTTCTGATTATAATAATACGATTTTTAATCGATTTACAAACATTACTTATGAAGCTACAAATATATTTGCTTTAATTATTAGTGAGAAAAGGTTGGTGTATGTAGAAAGACAAAAATTGCTTGAAATGTTGGAACAAAAAGCAAAAAACGTAATTCATCTAGGCTTATTATTTAAGCAATTAAAAAATGAAGAAACGGAGGAGTGTGATAAATTAATCAGGAGATTTTTGCCAGATATTAATCAATCATATAAGGGGCAGGAAAGCTTTGATATAACAGAAAATGTCAAGAAATATTTTGAATTGGCATATTTATATACTGGTTTTGATAGCGAAAAAAGTATAGAGTATATTAGAAAAGGTCTAAATTCTGGTGTTATACGACACGGATGGAGAAAGGATGGGATAGTAGATACCTTTCTGTTAGACGCTTTGAAAATTATGTGGAATAAATATTATTTTGAAAGGAATGAATTGCAAATATTCACCCAAAAATATTTGCAAATGATATTAGCAATAAATCAGATTACAGATGAAAATTATAGATGTTCAGTAATTAAAGAATTGATAGAAATGTTATTAGAGAATGACCTTGAACTAGCAAAGGAGATGATGGAAAATATAATATCAAATAATCTACATATCAATGAAACACTTTTGCAATATTGTATAGCATTGGTGAAAATTGGGGAGCCAGTGAATGAAATAATATTGTTGCTTGATTATTTCGATATTGAAAATTATAACGAAGAATCAATATCAATGAAATTACAAGTGTTATTAATGATTTACAAGAGCGAATGGTATGATAGAAAAGAAAAAGAAGAAATAAAAGATAAAATAAAGTACTATGCGGAAAAAGGGTGGATATCAATGCCTGTACGGTGGAGCGAAGAACTATTCCAAATTTACCTAAATTTTTGCAAAAATGAAAATATAGAGACACATTTAAGAAATATAACGCAGGAACATAAAGTCGATAAAGATTTAGAGGAAAATAAATTTTGTAAAAAGATTGCAAGATGTAAAACTAAAAGGTATTTACAGAAATTATTTGATGAGTTAATGAATTATCGTAATCACATAATAATTCGGTCTGGTGATGCGTGGGATATGATTATAGATAAAGTGTATGAGATTGATGGAAATGCTGATAAAATATTGATTTATATGGAAGCTTGTAAGTTTCCACACGATATATATTATACTTCAAATTCGTCATATTTTTATATGCCATTAGGACGTATTATAGAAAGGGAAGGGTTAACCACAAAAGTATGGAACCATCTAAAAAAGAATGGAGGATATGGCGATTTTATTAGTCTTATAAAGGCTTATGACTATATGAATAACAAAAAAATGTGCAAAAGGTTGTTTATAAGATTTTTTCAGTATTGTGAGTTCTTAGTTTATGATGAAGCTCATTATGAAATAAATACTGAACAATAACGATTTTGGAAAAGGGTAAAGGCTTATCGCCCTAAGTGGGTGTGAACCTTTTGAAAAAAGATGAAGGGCTGCTATTTAGTATAACAAGTAATTTTTACTCAATATGGGGACAATTGTCTTACATTCCAAAAGAATGGTCGATAGCACATCTTCCTAGAGAACATGGATTTATCTGAATTCAAAGGGAAAAGCAACTTATGAGCAGATAAAGGCATATGTATTGGAACAGACAGAACGTAAGGTTTCATCACTGTATATCGCACAGATTAAGAAGAAGTGTGGATTGGATGTCGGTGAGAATTTCAATTTGCCTAAATCTGAGAATGCAAGACAGCCACAGTGTACACCGGAGAAGGAAGAAGCGATTATGCAGGCATTTAAGCATTTTGGAATTGTATAGATTGTGGATAAGCAGCATTATGTGTTGAAAATATAGTGAAATATGGGAAAAAGGACATTCCAGAACTGTAGTTTTTACAGGTCAGGGATGTCCTTTTTATAGATATGGAAGTGTTCAAGGGACAAGGTAATGATACTGAGACTATTAAGACTGATATGAATAATATCTATCATATCTAATCGGATGATATAGATTGATGATATTATGGTACAAATTGAATAATTCACGTTTTCGTGATATACTTTCTTTATATCTGTTGGCAAAATAATGGAGGGATGACATGGCGGTCAGTTATAAAAAATTATTCCATTTACTGATAGAAAAAAATATGACGAATGCACAGTTGCAGCAGGAGGCTGGCTTCTCCGCAAATATCATCACACGGCTGAAACGTAATGGGTATATTTCCCTCGAAAGCGTAGAGAGTATATGCCGTGTTCTGAACTGTGGCGTTGACGATATTCTGGAATTTGTACCAGAGGATAACGGAGGAAAAGAGAATGGTTGATACCAAAAAGGAACAGGAACGTGATGAACTGCACCGTGCAATATGGGCAATTGCAGATGAGTTGCGTGGAGCAGTCGATGGTTGGGACTTCAAAAATTATGTTCTTGGCACGATGTTCTATCGTTATATTTCTGAAAATCTGTGTAATTACATAAACAGCGGTGAGATTGATGCTGGTAACACCGACTTTGACTTTGCAAAGATGTCGGATGAGGATGCAGAAGAAGCAAGAGAAGGACTGGTAGAGGAAAAGGGATTTTTTATCCTTCCGAGTGAACTTTTCTGTAATGTCCGTGCTAATGCTGCGAATGATGAAAACTTAAATGAAACACTGGAGCGTGTGTTCCGCCACATTGAGGAATCAGCGAAAGGCAGTGAGGCAGAGAGCGACTTTGCCGGACTGTTTGATGACTATGATGTAAACAGCAATAAACTGGGTTCTACCGTTGCAAAGCGTAATGAAAAACTTGTAAAGCTGCTGAATGGCGTAGGTGAAATGAATCTGGGAGATGTGAAAGATCATTCCATTGATGCCTTTGGTGATGCATATGAGTACCTTAT
>JAGZRP010000056.1 GCA_018381595.1 Bacillota bacterium | reverse complement strand
TTTGTATTTTCCAAATTAGCTTCTAAAAAAGAAGAGGCAAATGCGGTTAAATGACTATGTGCATCAATAAAAGATGGTAATATCGTTTTCCCATCTAAATCAATGATTTCTGCTTCCTCGTCTACAATATCATTTCCAACCTGTATGATAAGATCATCCTCTATTAAAACTGAATTCACGATCGTTTCATTCATTGTAATGATATTTCCATTTACAAATAATTTTTTCATACAGTCCTCCATCTACTTTTTCCTAATACTATTATTTACACTTTTACTCATTATATCAATGAATCTAAAAGTAATAAAGTTATATTTAAAAACCCACAGATTATCTTTTTTTAAATAATACATTTCATTCTTGTATCCTCTTGAAATTTTTTTCTACTTGGATTTCCTTCTACTCGATAAACCTTTTTATTTTTACAATCATATATCACAGACCAAACAGTATCAGCATCCATATCCATATCCATATCCATCTTCCTATCGTACTGACACATAAATCCGTATTTACCTGATAAAATATCTTTTGCTAATTGTAGTGAATCACAATGATTGTTTTCTTTTAACGCTTGATAAGAAACTTGGTATCTCTCTTCTGAGTGCCACGTATCCATATTAGATTGATTAAATTTTTTCATACGTTCCGAATGAAATTCATTGGTAGCTGTCACAAATTCACCATCTTGATTTGGTCGTATAATTTCTAGCATTTCAGAATTACATTCAATGACAACTAAGTCTCCTTTCCTATCAGCTATTGTTAAAGTTTGTTGCGATGCAATGGGAAGTTTTTTTAAACAAGTAATCGCTTCCTCTGTCGTTTTACATTTTTCTAGTAAATATCTTACTAGCATACCAGCATTGAAGCCTGGTTTTGTAATCGTTGGATAAATAAATGTTAAACCAACTGCTAATCCATGCTCATTCATTCCATCTTCCATTTCAATAAAAGCAGTGGTATTTCCCTGGAATGCATAACTATTATCCAAGTGATAAAGAACATTCATATATAATTTTTCTAACGAAACTAAAAAATCACTATTTCTACCAAACAAAATATTTTCTTTATCTTTCAATGCAAAGCAAGTACAATGATTGTCAAATTCAAAACAATACATGCTGAATAAAAACGTATAAAATGATAAGTGAGATTCTCTTTGACCATCTGCAAGACCTTTCACTTCTTCTAATATTTCTGGATAATAAGTTTCATAAATTGGGATACATGCTTGCGCAAATTCCTCTCTTTCTTTCGTAATCATAAATGTATGATTATCACTAATGACTTTACCATTTTGATATAATAAATTCCCCCAATGATAACCAGCCTCATAATGACTTTTTTTAAATCTTCCATGATACATTTTTTCTTTCTTTCCTCCTCTTTAATTGAGTCAGATCTTCCTCTGATTTCATGGTAACAGGATAAAATTTTTATGTCAACGAAATAAAATTTATACAAAAAAAGATTATTTTACATAATCTTTTCACTTTCAAAAAACAGTCTGTCTAAATCATAGACACCATCTGGTTGTTTATTTTTCATCATGCATGCAATGTTTAAAACATCATTTGCTAATTCTCGAAATCCAACCACTCTACAATGCAAATTTGAAACTTTCCAATCATTTATCAATTCATCGTATTCTAAAAATAATTTGATTTTCAACTGTTTTCTTGTTTCATCTAAAACTTTTTTAGCAATCACTTTCGCAGTTTCACTGGGTACTTTTTTTGTTTTATAATGAGTTTCTATTAATTCTAATTCTTCATTATCCGTTGTTTTTGCATACGCTACAACATCATCAATAAATTTTTTCACATCAAATCTAAAATTGCCACCTCTAAATACGGGAATAGTATCTGCAGCTCTTTCAAAAGCTTTCATTTGGTCATCTGATAATCCAGCAGTTCCTATAATAATTGGTTTATTCATTTTTAAAGCATAATCTAATATATCATCAAAGCTATCTTTATGAGAAAAATCAATGATTACATCAAACTCTTCTGTAATTTTATCTAATTCATCATAGTGGTAATAGTTATTATCATTTCTACAAATCCCTGCAACAATTTCTATATCATTTCTACTTTTTGCAAGTTCTATTGCCTCACGGCCTGTTCTTCCCGTGATTCCACTCCATAATATCTTTACTTTTTTCATATATCCTCCTTTTATTTTAAACATGCCATTGGTACTTTTTTAAATTGACATGAATCTCGTCTCGAAATGTCACTCCTTCTTCTGTCAAAAGAAATTTCTGTTCTTTAAAATGGGGTGCGATTCTTCCTTGATGATTTACAACTCTATGACATGGATATTTTCCAAAATATTCCGACATACTCAATATCTTTCCTATCAAACGAGCATTTTTAGGTCTTCCTACTAATCGGGCAATTTGACCATAGGTTGCAACAAATCCAACAGGAATTTCTTCTACAGTAGATAATACTAAATATATTAGTTCTTCATCTAATACTTTATTCATGATAAGAATGCTCTCCTTTCGGCGGAAACAAATGAGTCATATCTACTTTTTCATGTTGTAATAAATAAACTTTTCTTTCAATTCCTCCAGCATATCCAGTTAAACTTCCATTTGTTCCTACTACCCTATGACATGGGATGATAATAGAAATAGGATTATGAGAAACGGCGCCACCTACTGCTTGAAACGACATATGTGGAATATTATTTTCTTTTTCTAATCTATGAGCAATATCCCGATAAGTTATCGTCTGCCCATATGGAATATCACATAAAATACGCCATACTTGTTTTCTAAACACACTTCCGATTGGATTTAAAGTCAACTCTTTCAAATCTGGTTTCTCTCCACGAAAATATCTATCCAACCAATCTTTTTCCTTTAATAATATCTTTTCATCCTCTTTTATGAATTCTACTTTGAACTGAGATAAATAATATTTCTGATTTTCTAGCCACAAACCAATCAGTTGATTATCTTTACTTGCCAGTAATAGTTTCCCAATTGGAGAATCATAATACATTCCATATATCATATCCTAGCACCGTTCTTTCCTTTTTATTTTATCATAAACAAAAAGCATGTGAAAAGTCACATACTTTATCCCTATTCCATAAATGAACTAGGATGGTAAGAAGTAATTCCCATTTCTTCTGCTTTTCTTAAAACATCGAGTCTATCATCAACAAATACAATATCATCTAAATGAATTTGATATCTCTTTGCATACTCTATCATCACTTCTGGTTTTAACATGGTCGATGTAATAAATATGATATGTTCTCGTTGAAATTGTGGATAATATTTTTCTAACCATTGATACTTTTGTTCTATTTCATGATTGGTAACTGCTGCTCCTAGTACAAATATTTGATTGTTATCTAAACTTGACACAATATTCTGCATTGTTTTTAATGGTCTTGCCTCTAAAAACAAATCATCAAATAAAAAGTTTTCTAAGGTCTGACATCCATATTCAGGATTTCTACTTGCATATACTTTATCTTGAAATCTATATTCTGATAATGTTCCATCCACATCAAAAAACACATATTTTCCTTTTAATTTATCTATCATTTTATCCTTCTCCTTTTTATCTCACAAATTTTCTTTTTTTATGATATAATCTAAAAATTTTTGACACCCATAATCAATATCATAATATGTTGCATCAAAATTGTGATAATACCAAGGATCAACAATATCTCTAGGCTCATCTGTAAAGTCTAATAACTTATACACCTTATGTTCTGAATCACTTTTTATAATATTTAAAATATTCTTTACATTTTCCTGTTCCATCCCAATGATATAATCAAATTTATCATAATCCTCTTTTTTCAATTGTTTTGACATATGCTCTGTAAATGGAATTTTCATCTCATTTAAAACATCTTTTGTCTCTTGATATATTCCTTCTTGATGAAGCTCATTATAATCAGTTGTTGCTTTGGAATCGATATAAAACAAATCAGTAAGTCCTTTTTTATTTACCATATCTTTAAATACAAATTCTGCCATTGGCGATCTACAGATATTTCCTAAGCATACAAATAATACTTTTACCATTTCATACCTCCCTATAACTATTCCCATAGTAGCAAAATCAAATTTTGAAGTCAATCAAAGTTCTCTTGAAAACAATTTGAAACAATTTTTCTTAAGCAAGTTGACAAATTGACAATCTGTTTTAAATTTAGTGCAATTAAGGAAATTGACCCAGTAATTGAAGTCATACTTCTATTTTTAGAAAATAAAAATGAATCACCGATTTTGTGATTCATTTCTTCATTACCTATATTATTTTACAAATACTTTTTTTGCTGTATAACCAATTAGACCAAGTCCCACAAATGCAAGTGCAACATAACCAACAATTCCATCGTGTGTATTTGGATTTTCAACAATTGTCTCATCTTTTACTTCGATAAATGTTGCTTCTACTAAAACATCATCATCTGGCATAACAAATGAATTATCATTGACTGTTACAACATTTCCATCTTTTGTCGTTACAACCAATTTATCTAGTTTATAACCTTCATTTGCAGTGATTTCTAAATTGATTTTTGTTCCTTTCAAAACGTCATCAGATGGAGTTGCAACCACAGTTCCATTGGTAATTGTCCCAATTTCTACCTTGTGTTTTTTAATTACAACAGGTGTTTCTTTCAATTCTGTATTATCGTTTAAAACAGTACCTTCTATATAGGTTACAGCAGTTGTTAAACCAGTAGTTGCTTCTGTTACTACTTGATTATTGTTTCTTCCTGCTTCTAAGTTCTTTACAGTTCCCCCTACAATATTCATAGTAACGTCTGCAATTTTACCTGTTACAGTATCGTCTCCAGTTTCACCAGTTACATATGCATTTTCAATCGTACCACTTTGTACTTCAACAGAAGCACCATTCATTTTACCACGGTTGATTGTTTGTAATACAGTGATTTTTCCACCTTTTACAGTTGTCGTCGCATCTTTTGTATATCCATTAGAACCACCAGATGTTACCCATCCCCAAGTTCCTCCAGTAATGGTTAAATTTGCATTTCCAGTATATCCCATACCTTCATTTCCACCAAATACTAAAGACGAAGAACCACCATTTAAAATCACATTGGCTTCATCTACTCGATTGATTGCAGATTCATCTGCTTGCGCATACCATGGTCGATGACAATCTGTCCAGTTTGCAGAAGAGGCTCCTCCACCTTGAACTCCTGTCATGGTTCCACCATTGATAATCACAGTTGTCTTTTTTACATGGCTTTTATGAAGTCCTCCACCAATCACGTTAGCCACTTGGCCACCATTCATTGTAATCTTTGTGGATTCTAATACTTCATCACTTTCGTGACTTCCACCAAAGATATGAGTCTTCTCATCAACATTCATTGAGCCGCCATCCCAAGTAATCGTTGCTCCTTTTTGCCCATCCTCACGAGCTTTCACTGTAATTTCTGTACCATTTGCAAAGAAATTTTTATTTCCATTTAGTACATGTTCCGTTTCTAATACTGGTGTACTTTTTGCACTTACCCCAGTGATACATAAAATCATACCTAAAAACGTAAAAATCGCATATCCAAATTTCTTCATATTTCTTTCCTCCTAACTATTATTTTACCGAAACTTTTTTTAAAACACTATCTTTTTTTATAGACATTTTTCGCACTTGACACTTTGATACCAGACTCCCTTCCTAATAGTAGGATAACATTTACCCCCCCCCATGGTGTCAATATGCAAACGTAAAAAAATGAAAATTTCGTAAATTTTTTATTTAAAGTCCCGATTTTTGTTTGACGGTATTTTACTTCTACAAATTCCTGGGGACTCGTTTCTTTTTTACGGCCTTTCTATTTTAT
>JAGZRP010000055.1 GCA_018381595.1 Bacillota bacterium | reverse complement strand
TGTTGAAGATGTAAAAAAAGGACGTGTTGAATACCGTGCTGATTCATTCGGAATTGTTCATGTTATGATTGGTAAAGCTTCATTTGAAGAAGCAAAATTACTAGAAAACTTAAATGCTTTTGTATCAGTTATCTTAAAGAGCAAACCAGCTACTGTAAAAGGAGCATACGTAAAAAGTATTAGTATGTCTTCTACTATGGGACCTGGTATCAAAATTGATACAAATAGCTTTGACAACTAATAAATATTATGTTATAATGAATCCGTTATAGCGAATTAGTGCCGTAGACAGTGGGAGCGCAAGCTTAAAAATTATCCTACCGAGGAACTTTATTGATAAAGTTTTTGAAATGTCTTTCGGTTTGTTCTGGAAGACATTTTTATATACGCACTAAGAATAGGAAAGAGAGGCGAAATCATGGCAAATCAAAAAATTCTCGATCAAAAACAAGCTATCGTAGATGAAATTACTGAAAAAGTAAAATCTTCAACAAGTGTTGTAGTCTTCGAATATGCAAGTCTTACTGATGGTGATTTAAAAGAATTACGTCGTAAGTTGAGAGAGACTGGTTCAGACTTTAAAATCTACAAAAATACATTAGCACGTCGTGCATTAAGTGGATTAAACTACGAATTAGATAGTGAATTAGTTGGACCAAAAGCAATCGCATTTGGTAACGATGCAATTGCACCAGTAAAAACGTTAAGTGAGTTTTCAAAATCACACGATGCGTTAGTAATTAAAACTGGTATTGTAGACGGCGAAATTGCTAGTCTAGAAACATTAAACATGCTTGCAACAGTTCCATCAAGAGATACACTTCTTACGCAACTTGCAGCAGGTCTTATGGGTGTTGTTCGCGACCTTTCTATTTCTTTAGATTTATATAGTAAAGACTTAGAAAAAGCAGAATAAGAAAGTAATTAAAAATAAGGAGGAAAATAAAATGGCAAAATTAACAAGAGATGAATTCATTAGTGCTTTAAAAGAAATGACTATTCTTGAAGTAAAAGATTTAGTAGATGCAATGAAAGAAGAATTTGGTGTAGACCCAAGTGCAGTAGCAGTAGCTGCTCCTGCTGCAGGTGGTGCAGTTGAAGAAGGACCAAGTACAGTTAATGTTGAATTAACAAGTGCTGGTGCTAACAAAATCGCTGTTATCAAAATCGTTCGTGACGTTACTGGTCTAGGACTTAAAGAAGCAAAAGCTATCGCTGATAATGGTGGAGTAGTAAAAGAAAACGTAAACACTGATGAAGCAAATGAATTAAAAGCTAAGTTTGAAGAAGCTGGAGCTACTATCGAACTTAAATAAAACAAAATAAAAAGAGGGGTTAGCCTATACTAGAAATTAGTATGGGCTTTCACCGTTTTTAAATCTAGTAGGAAAATAGGGGTAAAATATGGGACATTATTTTACAAATGATGATAATTTAAAAAGTAAGGAAACGAAACATCATACAGTCATTCGAGAGATTGATTTTGAGTTTATGACTGATAATGGAGTCTTTTCTAAAAAAGGATTAGACTTTGGAACACGTACTTTACTTGAAAGTATTCCAGTGGAAACATTACATGGTAACATTTTAGATTTTGGTTGTGGTTATGGTCCTATTGGAATATTTTTAAAGAAGTATAACAAAGATTTAGATATTCACATGATTGATATTAATAAGAGAAGTCTTAATTTGGCTAAGAAAAATGCTATATTAAACGACGTAGTCGTTAATGTCTATGAAAGTGATATGTATGAAAATGTATTAGAAAAG
Organism: Bacillota bacterium; assembly: GCA_018381595.1. Lineage (GTDB taxonomy): Bacteria > Bacillota_I > Bacilli_A > RF39 > UBA660 > UMGS2016. The sequence goes on along the minus strand of JAGZRP010000055.1, from coordinate 4,152 downwards.
TTTGATTACATTGTTACAAATCCACCCATTCGAGTGGGGAAAAAGATATTATATGAGATTTTAAACAAAGCAAAAGAACACCTGAATAAAGAGGGAATGATTTATTTTGTAATTCATAAAGACCAAGGTGCAAAAAGTATTGCAAAAGATATGAGTGCTACCTATGAAGTAGAAATCATAGAAAAAAATAAAGGTTTTTATGTAATTTCATTGAAAGCTAATTGACAATTTGCTCATGTTAGGGTAAAATTATAAATTGGCGACGTGTATTTTATAAAGCAAATACACGAATTTGTTTAATATAGTTATAGGGGTGAATGAATGGCTTACACAGTTACAAAATTTGGGGATCACCGAGAAAGACGCAATTATGCGAAAACAAAAAATGCAATTCAACTTGGTAATTTACTAGAAATTCAAAAAAAGAGTTACGATTGGTTCATGACAGAGGGAATTAAAGAAGTATTTGACGATATCTTTCCAGTAGAGAGTTTTACTGGAAATCTTTCGCTTGAATTTGGAGATTATTCTTTTGAAGAATCACGTTACTCAATTAAAGGCTGCAAAGAGAAGAATGCGACTTACGCTGCACCTTTAAAAGTAGAGGCACGCCTTTTTAACCAGGAAACTGGGGAAGTAAAAGAACAAGAAATTTACTTAGGGGACATGCCTATCATGACAGAAAGTGGAACTTTCATTATTAATGGAGCAGAACGTGTAATTGTATCACAATTAGTACGTTCACCTAGTGTATATTTTGGGCGTGAAATCGATAAGAATGAACGTTTGGTAATTACATCACAATTAATTCCAACACGTGGAACATGGTTAGAATATGAATTAGATGCCAGAGATGTTATCTATGTTCGTATTGATAGAACAAGAAAAGTGCCAATTACAACATTACTTCGTGCACTTGGACTTTCTAATGATGAAGATATTTTAGACCTATTCTGCGTAGATGGAGAAGATGCAGGGGGATACATTAATAGAACGATTGAGAAAGATGCAAATAAGAATACAGATGAAGCATTAATCGATATCCATTCTAAGTTAAGACCTGGAGAACCATCTACATTAGATAGTGCGAAAAATCAATTAATTTCAAGATTCTTTGATGCGTTCCGTTATGATTTAGCAAAAGTTGGGCGTTATAAGTTTAACCGTAAATTAAGTGTTATGGATAGACTTTTAGGATGCCGTGTTGCAGAAGACATTAAAGATGGTAAAAAAATAGTTTTGAAAAAAGGGGAAACGGTTACAAAAGAAAACATGGAAGCAGTAGCAGAAGCTATGAAAAATGGTTTTGGAGTAACAGAAGTTTTAGCAAATGCTGATTTAGATAATTACAATAAAGTACAAATTGTAAGAGTATATTCTAAAACAAATCCTGAAAGAATTGTTAAAGTAATTGGAAATGACCAAACTATTTTAGAAAAACGTTTAACGATTTCTGATGTATACGCAAGTGTTTCTTACTACTTAAACCTTTTAGAAGGAATTGGACAATTCGATGAAATTGACCATTTATCAAATCGTCGTGTTCGTCAAGTAGGGGAATTATTACAAAATCAATTCCGTATTGGTATTAGTCGTATTGAACGTGTGATTCGTGATAGAATGTCTACACAAGAAATTACAGAAGTAACACCAAAAACATTAATTAATATTAGACCATTAACAGCTAGTATTAAAGAATTCTTTGGTAGTAGTCAGTTATCACAATTCATGGATCAAACGAATCCAGTAGCAGAACTTACAAATAAAAGACGTTTATCAAGTCTTGGGCCTGGAGGATTAAGTCGTGATCGTGCTGGTATGGAAGTACGTGACGTTAACCCATCTCACTATGGACGTTTATGTCCAATTGAGTCTCCAGAAGGACCAAACATTGGATTAATTACATCGTTATCTAGTTATGCAAGAGTAAATGATTATGGATTTATTATGACTCCATATCGTAAAATTGATAACTGCAAACTAACTGATGAAATTGTATATATGACAGCAGATGAAGAATTAGAATATTATATTGCACAACCTACTGTAAATGTAGAAGATCATATAATTATGGACGATAAAGTTCCAGCACGTTATCGTGGTGAGAACGTGATTGTGAAAAAAGAACATGTTGATTTTATGGATGTATCTCCACAACAAGTTGTTTCAATAACCACATCAGGAATTCCATTCTTGGAGCATGATGATGGAAAACGTGCATTGATGGGTTCTAACATGCAACGTCAAGCAATTCCACTTTTAAAAGCAGAAGCAGCTCGTGTTGGTACTGGAGTAGAAGCAATTGCAGCAAGAGATTCAGGAGCTGTTATTGTTGCTAAAGCTGACGGAATTGTCGAGTATGTTGATGCTCGTAAAATTATGATTAAAACGGTTGGTAAAACGGATACTTATTACTTAAATGGATTTGAAAGAAGTAATAATGGTACTTGTTACCACCAAGTTCCAATTGTAAAACTTGGAGAAAAAATTCACGCTGGTGAAGTTATCGCTGATGGACCTTCTATTGATAAAGGTGAATTAGCGCTTGGTAAAAACGTTACAGTTGCATTCATGAACTATAATGGTTATAACTACGAGGATGCAGTTATTTTAAATGAACGTTTAGTAAAAGATGATGTTTATACATCAATTCATATTTCTGTTCACGATATTGAATGTCGTGATACCAAACTTGGGCCTGAAGAGTTTACACGTGATATTCCAAATGTCAGTGAAGATGCTCGTAAGAACCTTGATGAAGACGGAATTATCCGTATTGGAACAGAAGTAAAAGACGACGATATTCTAGTTGGAAAAGTAACACCAAAAGGAATGGCAGAATTAACAAGTGAAGAAAAATTATTACACGCAATTTTCGGAGAGAAAACACGTGAAGTAAGAGATACATCTCTTCGTGTACCACATGGAGGAGAAGGTGTTGTTCACGATATTAAAGTATTCACAAAAGAAAATAGTGATGAATTACCTGCAGGTGTTAGTAAAATTGTTCGTGTATATATTGCTCAAAAACGTAAAATTAGCGTTGGAGATAAAATGGCTGGACGTCATGGTAACAAAGGTGTTATCTCACTTATCTTACCAGAAGAGGACATGCCATACTTGCCAGATGGAAGACCAGTGGATATTATCTTAAACCCACTTGGAGTACCATCTCGTATGAACTTAGGACAAATTCTTGAAATGCATTTAGGATATGCTGCACAAGCATTAGATATTCATGTTGCAACACCAGTATTTGATGGTGCTAATAGAACTGAAATTATCGATGCATTAAAAGAAGCAGGACTTCCAGAAGATGGAAAAGAATGGCTTCACGATGGACGTACGGGAGAAGTTTTTGATAACCGTATTGGTGTTGGTGTCATGTATATGATTAAACTTCACCACATGGTTGATGATAAATTACATGCACGTTCTACTGGTCCATACTCACTTGTAACACAACAACCTCTTGGAGGAAAAGCACAAATGGGTGGACAACGTTTTGGAGAAATGGAAGTTTGGGCACTTTATGCATATGGAGCCGCTCACATTCTTCAAGAAATGATGACAATTAAGTCAGATGATGTTGTTGGACGTGTGAAAGTATATGAAGCACTTGTGAAAGGAACACCAATTCCTGCAAGTAGCATTCCAGAGTCATTCAGAGTATTAATGAAAGAGTTCCAAGCACTTGGACTTGATATTACGGTATTAGATGACAATGGAGAATTCAAAGAGTTGAAAGACTTAGAAGAAGATGAACAAGATATTTACTTAGCAAATGACGAAGTAGAATCTGAACCAATTACAGAAGAAGAACTAGTACCTAGTACAGAGGAAGCTGTAGAAGAAATTGAACAAGACTTTGAAGACACAATTGAAGAAGAAGAATTAGATGACTTAGAAGGACCAACAGAAGAAGAAATCAAAAGTGTTGAAAGTGGACTAGAGGGGGGTAATTTATAATGGATGCAAATAGCTTTGAAGGAATTAGAATCGGAATTGCCTCACCAGAAAAAATCCGCTCATGGTCATATGGTGAAGTTAAAAAAGCAGAAACCATTAATTATAGAACCTTAAAACCAGAAAGAGATGGACTTTTCTGTGAAAAGATTTTTGGTCCAACCAAAGATTTCGAATGTGCTTGTG
>JAGZRP010000054.1 GCA_018381595.1 Bacillota bacterium | reverse complement strand
GGATATTCAACAATTAAATAATTTTATCAAAGATACAATTAACGAGTTAGCAGAGTTTGTGGAGCAAAACTAAATATAGCTATAGTAAAAATTATCAGAAAGGTATAAATATAAATATTTGTATCTTTTTTGTTTCAAAAAAATGAAGACTATATGTATATATCCATAATTTGCCATTTTTATAGGCTATTTTAAGTAAAATACACGTTTGATAAGTATTTGCCTATTTGTTACATTATAACCGTTAGGAGGTGTTTGAATGGGTAAAATCTTATATGGTAAATTAAAAGAATTGTTTGTAAAAGAATTCGATGTAGACAACAATAGCATCATCTATTTATCATTTGATAAAAATCAACAAGTTGTCTGTTATGTTGATGGAGAATACTATAATTCTTTTGATTATGAATTGATGAAAAAATATGAGTAATTAAAATTAATTTTTATGAGTTTATTTTGGTCTTGTTTTGGTCTTGTTTTATGTCAATATTAATGCTTTTTTTCATAATTTATATTGACATTTTAAATCAAAAACATTGACATTAGCCCTTATAAATAAAAGAAAAACCTTGAATTTCAAGGTTTGTTTGATTTTATGTGGTGGACCTTGTAGGGCTCGAACCTACGACCGTCCGGTTATGAGCCGGATGCTCTAACCAACTGAGCTAAAGGTCCATGACTTCTATATAATATCATATTCAAAATTGATTTGCAATATTTCTAATTATAAAAATGCACCAATTTACCAAAATCGAATGGAATAAAATAGGAGGGATAAGATGAATTTTTTAATTGGAAATACACCTCTGATACGTATTCATTATGAGTATCAGGGAAAACCAAATTATATTTATACAAAATTAGAATACTATAATGTAACCGGAAGTATCAAAGATAGAATTGCTTATCAAATGATTGATACGGCGAAAAAAGAAGGGGTTTTAAAAAAAGGAATGCCAATTATAGAAGCAACCAGTGGTAATACTGGAATTTCCTTTGCAGCAATGGGTGCTTACTATAAACACCCAGTTATTATTTTTATGCCTGATTGGGTAAGTTGTGAAAGAAAAAAACTAATGGAGTTATATGGCGCAGAAGTACACTTGATTTCAAAAGAAGAAGGTGGATTTGAAGCTTGTATAAAAAAAGCGGATAAACTTGCAAAAGACATCAATGGATTTCGTCCTCAACAATTTGAAAATGAAATAAATACACTGACTCATTATCAAACGACTGCAAAGGAAATTGAAACAGATTTAGATGAGGTTCCAGGAAGAGTCATTTCTGGAATTGGAACTGGTGGCACACTCATGGGACTTGGGAAATATTTAAAGGAAATCTATCCAACGATTCAAGTCATTGCAATGGAACCAGAAGAATCACCACTCATTACAAAAGGATATACAGGAAATCATGAGTTAGAGGGGATTGGAGATGATTTTCTACCTCGATTAGTTGAGTTAGATGCAATTGATGATACGATATTAATCTCCTCAAAGGATGCGAGAAAAATGGCTCAAAAACTAGCTTCTTCTTTAGGACTTGGTGTGGGGATTACGAGTGGGGCAAATGTGTTAGCAAGTATTCTTACCAATGGAGATAAGAAAAGTGTAACGGTTTGTCCCGATGATGCGAAAAAATATTTATCAACCCCACTGATGAAGATGGATAAAACCAGTTCCATTGTAGATGAGATTATACTTTTAAACTTTGAAATAGTAGGGACAGAAAAGTTTACTTTATGATATAATAAAGTAGAAAAAGGTGATCATATGAAATTATATAATACACTTTCAAAGAAAGTTGAGGAATTTATTCCTAGAGATAAAAATAGTGTTAAAATGTATACTTGTGGACCAACTGTGTATAACTATGCCCACATTGGAAATCTTCGTACTTATATTTTTGAGGACGTCTTAGAAAAAAGTATGAATTATTTAGGATATCCTGTAAAAAGAACTATGAATATCACAGATGTAGGACATTTATCTGATGATGGCGATAATGGCGAAGATAAGATGTTAAAAGGTGCCATTCGTGAGAAAAAAACAGTTTGGGAAATTGCACAATATTATACAGATGCATTTTTTGAAGATTGTAAAAAATTAAATATTAAAAAGCCAGAGATTGTTTCAAAGGCATCTAACCATATTGAAGACTATATTCATATGGTAGAAAAGTTATTAAAAGATGGATATGCTTATCAAGCAAATGGCAACGTTTATTTTGATGTATCAAAAATGTCGAACTATTATGAGTTATCTGGTAAGAATCCAGATGATTTAAAAGTAGCAGTTAGAAGTGATGTAGAACACGATACATTTAAGAAAAATCCAGCTGACTTTGGATTATGGTTTACCAATTCTAAGTTTAATAACCAAGCTATGAAATGGGAAAGTCCTTGGGGTGTTGGATACCCAGGATGGCATATTGAATGTTCTAATATTGCGATTCACTTTTTAGGAGAATATTTAGATATTCACTGTGGTGGCGTAGATAATATTTTCCCACATCATTCGAATGAGATTGCTCAAAGTGAAGCATATCTTGGACATAAATGGTGTAATTATTGGGCACATGGAGAATATTTAAATGATGAAACAGGAAAGATGAGTAAAAGTAAAGGAGAATTTTTAACGGTATCGTTGTTAGAAAGTAAAGGATATGATCCATTAAGCTATCGTTATTTCTGTTTAGAATCTCATTATCGCAAACAATTAGCGTTTTCTTATGCTTCTCTAGATAGAGCAGTATCCTCTTATCAATCATTAAAAAATAAAGTGAGAAATTTAAAAGAAATAGAAGATATGGAATTGGAAACAGATAAATTCCAAATTTATCAAGATAAATTTAAAGCATGTATTTCAGATGATTTGAATACAGCAAATGCACTTACAGTTTTGTATGAAGTTTTAAAAAGTGATTGTAATGATAAAACAAAGCTTGCCCTTACAAAGGATTTCGACCAAGTATTATCTCTTTCATTATTAGAAAAAGAAGAACTAAGTGAAGAAGAAACTGCTTGGGTACTTGAAAGAATAGAAGCACGTAGTCAAGCCAAACGTGAGAAAAACTTTTCACTTGCTGATGCAATTCGGGAAGAATTAAAAGAAAAAGGAATTCAAATAAAAGATACAAGGGAAGGTACTGTATTTGAAAAGATAAATTAGAGGTGAAAGTTTGGAAATTTTATTATATATTTTAGGATTTGTCATTGTCATTTATGCACAAGTAAAAATCAATCAGACTTACCAACAAACAAGTAAAGAAAGAAATGAAACAGGAATTAGTGGTGTTGAAGTAGCGCGTAAGATACTAGATGAAAATGGTCTAGAAGATATTTATGTCGTTCAGGTTTCTGGAACTTTGACAGATCATTATGACCCATCTAGAAGTGTGATTCGTTTATCTAAAAAAGTATTTGAGGATGATTCTATTGCATCTCTTGCGGTTGCAGCCCATGAATGTGGGCATGCGATTCAGAAAAAAGAACATTACCTCTTTTATCAAATTCGTACTTTCTTAGTGCCTGTTGTCAATCTCGTTAGTTTTCTTGGGTATTTTGTATTAATTATTTCAGCGTTTGCTGGTATGATGTCTTATTTTTTACTTGGGATGATGATGTTATTCGCAACACTTACCTTTCAACTTGTGACATTACCAGTAGAATTAGATGCATCAAAACGTGCTATGAAAGAAATCGAACGATTGCATCTTGCTTCTAAAGAAGAATTAAACAGTGTAAAAAGAATGTTACAAGCAGCAGCTATGACTTATGTTGCAAGTCTTGTATCTACTATTTTAAATTTAATTCGCCTTTATTTCATGGCACAAGATAGAAATTAATCTTGTGCTTTTATTTTCATGTTATAATGAATGAGAGGTGGAAGTATGGATGGAATTGTTTACATCAATAAAGAAAAAGATATGACAAGCAGAGATGTTGTAAATATCGTATCTAAAAAGCTTCATACAAAAAAAGTAGGACATACGGGAACATTAGATCCTATGGCAACAGGAGTATTAGTCATCTGTGTTGGGAAGGCAACAAAGTTAGTCGAAGTATTAACCAATCATGATAAAGAATATATAGCGCAAATTACACTAGGGATTCAAACAGATACAGGAGATATTACTGGAACTATCTTAAAAGAAGAGGAAAGTATTTATTCGAAAGAAGAAATAGAATCTGTTTTAAAGAGTATGGTCGGAACTTATGAACAAACGGTACCTATTTATTCAGCTGTGAAGATTCATGGGAAAAAGTTATATGAATATGCAAGGAATGGGGAAAGTGTAGAATTACCGAAAAGAATGGTTACAATTTCTTCATTAGAATTGGTAGGAGAAGTTCGTTATCAGGATAGTAAAACAATTTTTCAAGTAAAAACCAATGTGAGTAAAGGAACGTATATTCGTAGTTTAGTCAATGATATTGCAGATAAGTTAAATACAATTGGAACGATGAGTGCTTTAGAAAGAACTAGGGTAGGAGATGTTTCGATAGAAGTTACAGAACCAGTTTCCAATGATACCTATCAAATTCATTCTATTTACGATGTTTTAAGCCAAATTTATGAAACTCGTGTTCTTCTAGATGAAATATCTAAAAAGGTCTTAAATGGGGCTAAAATAGAGAATACTGAAGGATTAGAACATGTATTCTTTGTCAATCAAAAAAAAGAGCCAATAGCTCTTTATCAAAAACGAGAATCAGAATTAATCCCATGGAAGATGTTTTAAACATTTTCCTTTTTTTATGGTATAACAATTATTATCCTGGACATCAATCGCATAGGAATCCTCATCTAAAGGAGAAAAGATTGTAATTAAATAATTATTATGTTTTTGGCGGAAAAATTCTTGATAATAAGATAAACAGTGATTTTGATAATCTGTTAGGTCTTCTTCACTTGGCATTATCATTTGAAAATCAGTATTATGTGTACTAGATGGAGAAGAAAGTAAGAAAGCATAATTTTTTAATGTTAAGAAAAATGCATAGTTTTCTAACCTTGTGATTTCTCCATATTGATCCGTTGTATCAATCAGATGAATTTTTTTCTGCTGAAATGCGATAAATTCATCCATCCATTGATTTTGTTCTATGATATTTTTTAGAATTGCTTCAATGATATAAGGATGTTCGTTATAATATGCATGAATACCAAAAGAATTTATACTTCGAAAAGGAATGGTAGTCTTTTCACCATATTTTATGGTTCGATTAATACCAATTTTTTGAGAATTATCTTTTGGGATAATATATAATGTATCAAAATGTTTTTGAATCATATCCTATTCTCTTCCTTTCTTGGAACTTCTGAATTTGTATTTTACTATATTTTTTTATTTTTAGCAAATCGCAAAAAAATAGAGGATATCCTCTATTTCGTTAAACTTTTATATCCAGATTTGATTTCTGAATCTTCAATTTCTAAATTATACTTTTTACGAATCTTTTTCCAAGTTTCTTTTTCAATATTAGAATCGTTACTAATTTTTTCAGAAACAAGGGTATCTTCAATCGTATCTTTTACTTCTTTTAATGCAGGTTTTTTCTTTTGACTGACTCTTAAGATAATGTGATATCCATATTCGCTTTTTACAGGTTCTTTGGTATATTCATTATCTTTTAATTTGTAAGAAGCATCCCAGAATTCAGAAACAACACTATCTTTAGAGAAGTCTTTTAATAGACCACCATCTTCTTTGGTTCCTTCATCATCACTTTCTTTTTTTGCAAGATCTTCAAACTTTTCGCCGTTATCTAATTTTTTAATTAATTCTTTTGCTTCTTTTAGTGCTTTTTCTTCTGCTTTTTTCTTATCTTCATCAGATGCATCAGATGCAACATCAGGTTTAATTAAAATATGTCTTACTGTCATATCTCCAAAGATATTATCATTGTAATAATTATTAATTTCATCTTCTGTTAGTTCC
>JAGZRP010000053.1 GCA_018381595.1 Bacillota bacterium | reverse complement strand
TAAAAAAATAAATTAAAATTTGAAATCTATAGTATTTTAATCATTTATTATTAATAATAAGGCTAAAATTACTATAAAAATAGATAATTCAACAATGTATTTGTTTACATTGTTGAATTAAATTAAAATTTCATATTTGATTTCTTGATAAAATTCTGGCATTTTTTCTTTTAGTTCTCGTTCAATTACTTGTCTAGAATAATGAAAATCAGAAACTAATTTTCTAAATGAATGAGAAAGTTGATATTCGTTTCTCATTTGTACTAATACTTCGTTTGGAATAGAAATTGAATTTGGCTTTTTATCTTGTTTTTGATTCCATATCTTTTTTACTTCTAAATAGGTATCTAAGTCTAATTCTTTTAATTGTTTTATATTTTTATCTAATGTATCCATTGAAATAGAAACCTCATTTGTTAAATGTACATTATTTTCAAGTCTTTGATGACGATCGTTTAAATATTCTGCTGCTCGAATTTTGAATTCTCTTTTAGAAACACCATTTAAAATATCATAGATTAATTTGTAAAGGGTAAAATCGTCAAAGATAATTTCTTCATTCTTATTTTTTTGAATTTTGTTTTGAATGACATGATAAGTTTCTATTAGAGAAGAATCTAAATCAGACAGTTTTTCAAGATATATTGTTAAATCTTTTTGAACTGTTTTAAAATCTCTTCCAAAATAGGCAGCTAGCTGTTTTTCGTATGGAAGTATTTTCCTTTAAAAAATATTTTGCTTCTTCCAGAATTCTTTGTTTATTTTTAATTGCTGTATTTTTAAGTCTTGCTTCGTTCATGATATCACTCCGTTGCTCATATTATAACACATTGTGTTATAATATACGAGATAGAGGTGAGTGCATGAAGAAAATAGAGTTATTATCTCCAGCAGGAAATATGGAGAGCTTATATGCGGCGATCGAAGGTGGATGCGATGCTATTTATTTAGGCGGATATCAATTTGGTGCGCGAAGTTTTGCTGGAAACTTTTCACTAGAAGAAATGAAACAAGCTGTTTATCTAGCTCACTTATATGGAGTAAAAATATATGTCACTGTGAATACCATGGTTTATGAACGGGAAGTAGAGCGTTTTCTTCATTATGTAGATGAACTGGTCTCTATTCATGTCGATGCTTTGATTATTTCTGATATTGGTATGTTTTCACTGATAAGAAAATGTTACCCTAATTTAGAACTACATGCGTCTACACAAATGCACTTACATCAATTAGAGGGAGTTCAGTTTGCAAAAAAGATTGGATTTCAAAGAGCTGTTATCGCAAGAGAAACCCCAATTGATGTCATCAAAGAAATCAAAAAGAAAACTCAGTTTCCTCTAGAAGTATTTTGTCATGGAGCACTTTGTATGAGTTATTCTGGACAATGTTTACTATCTCATTTTATTGGAGGTAGAAGTGGAAATAGAGGAACTTGTAGCCAGTGTTGTCGTCTTCCTTATGAATTATATAATGAATCATATGAAAAGAAAGCTGATGGATATTTATTAAGTACCAAAGATTTAAATAGTTTAGAATGGATTGGGGAATTGATAGATGCCGGAGTAGATAGTTTGAAAATAGAAGGGCGAATGAAAAGACCTGAATATGTTTACTATGTAACAAAATTATATCGCATGGCAATTGATTCTTATCAAAAGCACGGAAAAGTATTAGTAACAGAGAACGATATTTACGAATTAAAAAAGATATTTCATCGCCAATTTACAAAGGGATTTTTATTTGGAGAACAGAAAGAATCTTTTACCAATCCATACCGACCTAATCACATGGGCGTTGAAATCGGAAAAGTAGTTAAAGTTCAAGGAAACCGAATTCAAGTATTATTAAAAGATTCTGTTGCAATTCATGACGGATTACGTATTGTGGATAAAAAAGATATTGGAGTTGTATTAAACCAATTCTATTTGGGAAGCCAACTTGTAAAAGAAGCACATAGTGGGGATATTATTACCTTTCAAGTTAAAACCAAAGTAAGCCCTAATGCCATCGTATTAAAAACGACCGATGAGAAACAACGAACTCAAATTCAAGATGAAATTCAAAAGAAAGCTAGAAAAGTATTATTAAAGGGAACTTTAATTTGCCACTATCAAGAGCCATTAAAATTACAAGTTACTGATAAAGATAGCGTGTATGAATTTCAAACAGAACAGGTATTAGAAGTTCCTAAAAAGAAACCAGTTTCTAAAGAACAATTAAAAGAAAAACTGAATCGATTTCACGAAACGGTTTATGAGTTTGAATCATTAGAAATAGTTGGAGATGAGGGATTTATTCCTATTTCTGCTGTCAACGAATTAAGAAGAAACATGGTAGCTGGTATCAACTTTGAACGTACAAAAAGAGAAGAAATGAGAAAACAAGACTATCAAGTAGAACCTATCACGGTTAATTCATATCAGGCGCAACATGCCATTTTGATTCATACATTGGAACAATATCAGGATATATCTGCAGATGTGATTTATGTAGAAGATGAGGAATTATATCAAAAAATAAAAGATGATAAGCGTGTTGTATTCCGTCTTTCTAATATCATGAATCAATATCAAAATGATAATAGACCGGTTTTGATAGGAGAATGTGGAAGTATCTTAAAGTATCAAAATTTTATAACAGATAGTACTTTTAATGTGGCAAATTCTTATGCAGTCTATTTTCTTATGCAGTTAGGCGCAAAGAGAGTAACCCTTTCTTTAGAGTGTGATGAAGAAGATATCATAGAACTTTATCATGCTTACCAGAGGCGTTATCACACCATTCCAAGGCTAGAAGTAGTAACTTCTCATATTCCTGTTGTCATGACTTTAAAATACCCATTATTGAAACGATATCATATCAATCAATCTGGCTATTTGAAAGATAGATTGGGAAAATATATGCCCGTAATAGAAAAAAATAATATCACCCGTATTTACTTCTATCAAAGAATTGAACTGTCTCTTTCTAAAATAGAAGGAATCACACAAAGAATCGAACTAGATTTGGAAGTTCATGCCAATCGAAAAAAGAAGTAAAAAAGACTATACTTTTTAAAACATTTATACTATAATATAAAACAATTTAGTGGAGGTGGATTCATGATCAAAACAAGTTTACCTGTTATCTTACTCCGCGGCTTAATTCTTTTGCCAGAAGCAGAAGTTCGCTTAGAATTTGAACAAGATAAGGCAAAGAATATTATTGATGTTTCAGAATTATTTCATGATAATCAAGTATTAGTCGTAAGTGGGTATAATCAGTTAGAAGAAACACCCCATTTAAGCGACCTTCCAAAATTTGGTGTTGTCGCAACGATTACAAATAAAGTAGAACTTCCCAATGGGAAAATAAGAATCATGATACGTGGGGTGAAAAGAGCCCGTGTTTATGATTATTTAAATTTGAATTTAACCAATGAAGCTTTGGAAGCAATTATTGAAACAAGTATTGACCCATCTGTACCAGAAGAAGAATCATCGATTTTAATTAACAAATTAAATCGAGAATTAACACATTATTTAGAACTCATTCCTTATGTCAGTAATAGTGCGATCGAAAAGATTAGAAAAGAAAAAGACTTAAGTGTTGTAACAGACTTAATCGCAAGTCATCTGCCACTTTCTTTTGAACGATTCATGGAATACTTAAAAGAATGGAATCCGAAACTTCGTACCGAAATGATTTTAGAAGATTTGTATGCAGGAGAACAAGCATTTGAACTGGAAAGAGAACTGGATACGAAAGTAAAGCAAGAATTAGACCATTCACAAAAAGATTATATCTTAAGAGAAAAAATAAAAATTCTAAAAGAAGAACTGGGAGAAGACACTTCTTTAGAAGAAGAAAATAGTGATATCAAAGAACGAATTGAATCATTAACAGCTCCAGAACAAATTAAAGATAAATTACGTACTGAAATGAGACGTTATGAACAATTACCACCAATGAGTCCAGAACTTGGAGTGATTAAAACTTATATTCAATGGTTTTTAGACTTACCTTGGAATGTATATACCAAAGATGAAGAAGACTTACAACTGGTTAAAAAAAGACTGGACGCTTCTCATGCTGGTTTAAGACAAGTAAAAACGAGAATTATTGAATATTTAGCAGTCACACAAATGACAAAATCTCTAACAGGACCCATTATTTGTTTAGTAGGACCTCCCGGTGTTGGAAAAACAACACTTGCAATATCGATTGCAAAAGCAATTCATAAGAACTTCGTAAAAATATCTGTTGGTGGAGTCTCAGATGAAGCAGAAATTATCGGACATCGTCGTACTTATGTTGGAGCAAGTCCAGGTCGTATTATCTCGTCGATGAAAAAGGCAAAGAGTTCCAATCCTGTATTTTTAATTGATGAAATTGATAAATTAAATAGTAATTATCGAGGGGATCCTGCAAGCAGTTTATTAGAAGTATTAGACCCAGAACAAAATAAAACATTTGTAGATAATTACTTAGAAGAAGCTTACGATTTATCTCAAGTCATGTTTATATTAACTGCAAATTATATCGATGAAATTCCTGAGGCATTAAAAGATCGACTAGAAATTGTAGAACTTTCTGGATATACAGAATATGAGAAAGTAGATATTGCAAAGAAACATTTACTGAAAAACATTTGCAAGAATCATGGGATTAGTCGTAATAAAATCAAGATAAGCGATACGATTTTATTAAAAATCATCCGTGGTTACACGAAAGAAGCTGGAGTTCGTGAATTAGAAAGAAAGTTATCTACAATTATTCGTAAGATTGTAACAGAGATGGTTACAACAAAAACTGTCAATGATACTTATATTATTGATAGTCATATGTTATATCAGTATTTAGGAAGGGAAAAATATTCTTTTTCTAAGGTTGAGAAGAAACAAGTAGGTGTTGTAAATGGACTTGCTTATACCAATTATGGAGGAGATACCCTTCCAATTGAAGTAACTTATTTTAAAGGAAATGGAAATTTGGTATTAACTGGTTCTTTAGGAGATGTGATGAAGGAAAGTGCTCATATTGCATTTTCTTATATCAAAGCCAATGCTTCTTACTTTCAAATCCCATATGAATTGTTAACTGAATATGATATTCATATTCATGTACCAGAAGGGGCAATCAAAAAAGATGGTCCAAGTGCTGGAATTACGCTAACTACTGCTTTAGTAAGTGCTTTAACAAACCAGGAAGTGAGTGAAAATATCGCAATGACAGGTGAAATTACACTTCGTGGTGAAGTATTACCAATTGGGGGATTAAAAGAAAAAGCGGTTGGTGCAAGTCGTACAGGAATTACCAAAATTATTATTCCAAAAGATAATATGGGAGATATAGAATCTATACCTCTAGAAGTTAGAAAACAAATTCAATTTTATCCCGTAAAAGATTATAAAGAAGTATATGAACTTGTAAAAAGAGAAAATAATACACAAATATCGTTAGAATTAGAAATTTAGGAAGACACTTGTCTTCTTTTTTCTTTGCCTAATTTTTTCGTACGAAAAAATGATACCTTGTACTGAGTATCATGTATCTTATAAAGGAAATAATTTATTTACGAGATATATATTAATAGGAATATTTGATCGTTGGGTGTTTGCCGAACTTCTGTAATGGATAGGAAGGAGGCTTGGGAATATGAAAAAAAGAATTTTATCAGCTGTTCTTGTCAGTGGTGTAACACTGGGGACAGCGGCCGTAACTGTAAATGCGGACGATTATGATACACAAATTGCTGCGCAGGATGCTGTTATCAGCAACCTAACTTCTGAACAAGCTGCAGCTCAAAGTAAGATTGATACTATTCAAAGTCAAGTGTCTTCTCTTCAATCACAACAAGCTGATTTGGAAGCACAAAATGCTCAACTTGAAGCTGAATCTCAAAAATTGAGTGAAGAAATTCAAGCTCTTTCGAGCAAAATTGTTGCTCGTAACGAAACTTTGA
>JAGZRP010000052.1 GCA_018381595.1 Bacillota bacterium | reverse complement strand
CAATGATTCTTTTTTTTACAAAAAAAATAGAGAGAATTGTACGTTTCTCTCTAGTAATAGTGTCCGCTAAATTTACTGTTTTATGCATCTTTTCTCATTAATTTGTGAGAAATGAGATTGATAAGAAGGAAAATTCCTACAATATACATCACTAATACTCCATAATGAAATACGATATTAGAAAGTTCTTCCCATTTTACACCTGTCATATTACGAATGAGTGAATTATTATGAATATACCAATAAGAAGGAAACAACTTAGAAAGTTGAATGACAAAGTTTCCTAACATCGCTTGTGGAACAAATGCTCCTGATATAAAACTCGTACCAAGTGCGAGCACATTTACAATACCACTTTGGGCCTCTTTATTTTTTACAAAACTTCCAATCAGAAAACCTATCACAAGAGATACTATTGCAAATAAGAAAGAATTAATTCCAAAATAAATTCCATAATAATCAAGCATCACAGATGGGAATAAGATGATCGCTAATATCAAGTATAAAAACCAAATGAGAAGTGTCATTGTTAAATTCCCTAAAAATAATTGAAAATTCAAATTACGGTAAGAACAAGGGCTAATTAAATTACGTCTTTTGATCTTTTCACTGCGGAAGGTTGTTAAAATCATACTAATTACTAAAATAATGGTTGCAAGAAATGTATAATTTGAAAAGTTATAAAATATTTCTACTTCATTCAATTCACTACTTTTATTTTTTAACATCGTGATGGTTGCTTCTTTTGAGAAAACAGTATCTACTTTTTCAATGAGTTCTGTTTCCGTGTAACCAAGACTCGTATATCCTTGTATTACTTTTAAATATTGCTCAAACAACAATTCTGCATAAATGGAATTTACAGAATCAGGTACTTTTTGTGTCGCAATTTTTGGGGTTTTACCACTCATTAATGTCTTTTGAAATCCTTTTGGGATGGTAATAATTTCATCTACCTCTCGAAAGAAAAGTGCGTCTTCGAAAGAATTTCCCTCTTTTAATGCTACGATATTCGCATGGCTTTTTATATAATCAAAAAAATGATTAGCGAGGGTTGTTTTATCTTCATTTACAACAATGACATTTGGCTTTGCTTGTGAAAAGTTTACAGTTGTTTTATTGGCTTTTGTCATAACGACGATAAAGAACGTAAACATTCCAATAAATACGAAAATGATGGGAAGATATGATTTTAATATTTTGAAATAATTTTTAAATACTGTCATATTTCTTCCTCCTCAATAAATAACAACTAATGGTAAACATCACAATACTAAATATTCCTAAATAAATGAGATTTTCAAAATAACGTGTATAAGTTGGATAATAATATAAAGCATAAAGTCCATCCGTTACTAAACTTACTGGATTGATGTGTGCTAAAAATGGCATATTGGTTAAAATCCATTGTTTGATATCAATTACCATCATTCCTGATAAGAATGAAAGAAGTAAAGACATCATGGTAACCATATTGATTTTTGCATCCTCACTTTTTCGGCTACTAGCACCAATGACCATTCCAAATGCCAATCCAGCCAGGGAACCTATCAGTGCTAATAGTAAAATAGCAAGTGATTGAGTTCTAAAATCAATTTTTAAAACCCATTTTAAATAACTAAATAATGTCAAAAATTCTAGATAATGGATTAAGAAACCTGCTAATAAAAATGCAGATAATGATTTGATTTTAGATACTGGCGCTACACTAAATCTAGCTCCATGTTTGCTCAAATTACCCTCTACTGCATTCACTGCAGATAATCCAAAGAATCCAGCATACATACAAACCATACCAATTAATGTATAAAAATAAATCACACTAACATCCATTTCATGCTTATTATCAGAAACAAAATAAGCATCTCTACTCGATTGTATTTTCTGAATGGCTGCCATAATTTCTGCTTGACTTTTATCTGTTGCAGTCATCGCAAACTGATTCATTTGTAAATACTCATCTACAACGGTTTTTAAAATAGATTGTTCCATTCCATTTTCTTTTATCACAAGTTCTAAATTTTCTTGTTTTACAAAATAACCTTCAATTTCGTGATTATCAAGTAATTCTTTTGCTTTCTTTTCGCTATTTACTTTTTTTAAATGAAATAATTTTTCTTTTCCTTTGGAAAGCTCTGTTAAAAGTGTTATAAAAGACTGTTCTTCCTGCATCGTTTCATTATTTAAATAAGCAACTGGAAATGGTTCTAATTTTTCCTCTGCTACTAAATTAGAAAAGGCAAGGTAAAAGAAAGTAGATAATATAATGGGAAAAATGAGCGTCCAAAAAATCATACTTTTTTGATGTAATAAAATCTTGAGACGATTTTTAAATAAATGCCCAAACATATTAATCTCTAAGCTCTTTTCCAGTTAGTTCTAGGAAAACATCATTTAAACTTGGAAGTTCAGAGAAAATTTTAGTATAAGAAATTTTTTCTTTTTTTAAATAATCTACTAATCTACTCAAATTGTGTTCTCCTGTCTCATAGCTAATCAGCAATTTACTACCATCAAATAATACCTCTTTTACATGTTCTAACTCACGTAAATATAATATCTGTTCTTCTTTGATTTCTGTTAATTCAATTGTTACTTTTTCACTGGTGTGAATCAATTCGATTAATTCTTCTTTTGTTCCACTTGCAATGACTTTCCCTTTGTCAATAATGACAATACGAGAACAAAGTTGTTCGACTTCCTCCATATAATGACTGGTATATAAAACAGTTGCTCCTTGCTTTTGTAATTTACGAATTCCTTCTAGTATATGATTTCTACTTTGTGGATCTACTGCTACAGTTGGTTCATCCAAAATGATAAATTCTGGTTTATGGGCAATTCCACAAGCAATATTTAAACGACGTAAAAGTCCTCCTGATAATTGCTTTGGTCTAAATTTTTGAAACTCCTGTAAACCAACCAATCGAATTGCATCATTTACATATTCTTCCCTTATTTTTTTATCTGTGATATATAATCCACAAAAATAATTAATATTTTCATACACTGTTAATTCTTCAAAAACAGCAACTTCTTGAAATACCACACCTATTTTTTTCTTAATATCATAAGCATTGGGTTGCATTTCTTTTCCAAACACACGAATCTCTCCTGATTGAAAAGAAAGAAGAGATAATAAACAATTAATTGTTGTTGATTTTCCACTTCCATTTGGGCCTAATAAACCAAGTATTTCTCCTTGATTGATGTAAAGCGACAAATCATCAACAGCTCTTACTTTTCCTTTTCCATATGTTTTAACAAGATGATTCACTTCTACCATATGTTCCATATTAACACTCCTATTCACGCTCATTATAACACACCTCAAATAAAAAAAGAATAGACAAACTATTCTTCATAGGTAATCGTACTTACTAATTTGGTTTTTGTAATCTGCTCGTGTAAAAGCGGTCGTTTTAAAATAGCAATTACAACAAAGGAATATACTTCAAAAATGATGATAAATAATAATACAGAGCAAGCCAATGCGAAAATGAAATACTCCGGTAAATGAAAGAATTCTATGATATAGAAAAATCCTATCATGAATAAAAATGGAAGTGAAATATATAAGAAAAAAAATAAAATACGTCTTGCCATTACTTGAAACCATTCTAATTTAGAAGGTGTGAATGGAACAATTTTAATATGAAAGAATTTCTCACCTATCGTCTGTCCTTCTAAACAGAGAGGAATAATTCCATAATAAATAATTCCCATGACAAGAAAAGCATAATCTCCACCAGCAGTTATCATATATCCAAGAGTAAATATCAAGTATAACATGGCATCAAAACCAAATGTAGTGAGTCTTCTTAAAAACGAAATTTTCTTTCCATTCTTATATGCATACTCATCGATCGCATCTCTTCCTGGTATCCATTTTAACATCGCTCCTGCGATGAAATATCCAATCAAACCACCTAGTGTATTCAACATCAAATCATCAACATCAAACAAACGATAACTTCTTGGATAGATCCCATATAAACCTGTTAGTTGTGTAATTTCAAAAAACAAAGTTAAACAAAATGTAAATAGCATTGTCTTTTTGAAATTACATTTAAAGTAATATCTAAGATAAATTCCAAATGGAATGGTAAGTAAAATATTATATAATACTTGATAAATATAAGGTTCCGTAAGCGCTTTCAAGTAAGTTTGTGGAACCATAATATTGAATGAAGTGTGCGTAATGAAATCAGCAACAAATGAAAATGGAATCAATTGAGTACTAGGTGTTTTCAAACGCATCACTTCTTCAAAAGATGGAAGTGGTAAAATGACAAGAAAGTATGCTGTCATCACGTATAAAATAAATGAATATACAATAATGGTGCGTACTCCTGGAATAGAACCATACTTATGATATTGATACACCATATAAGGAATCGTAATTAAAAATGCAATGAATGGAAAAAATACCACTGCCGTTTTAATTGCTTCTAAATATCCTGTCATATGACACCTCACTTCCAAAAGAAACAAAAAACTTGTTTCTTTTATTTTTCACTAATAATATTTTTACTACATAAATAAGTAATGATAAAGTATCCACCATAAATTGCAATTAAGAATGTTGCAGTCATAATAATGGATGGTAGTAATTGTTCATTACCAAAGGTTTCTAAAATCTTGTTTGCAAATTGAATTCCAAATATAGAATGAATTATAGCAACAAGAAGTGGTACTAAGAAAAAGATAGCAATCTGAGTAAATAATGCATGACGAATCATTCGCTCATCGGTTCCAATTCTTCTTAATATTTGATATCTATCTTTATTGTCTGAACTTTCACTTAACTCTTTTAATGCCAAAATAGCAGCACTAGAAATTAAGAAAATAATTCCTAAATAAATTCCAATGAATGTCGCCATCGCTCCAAGTCCAACACTTGCTGTATAAATAGCGTCTTTGGTCATCCCATTCATTCTTGTACTATCTTTATATGGATGATTTTTTGTTTGTTCCATAATAAACTCTTCTGTTTTGTCCTTACCCTCTTCTGTGGTTTCTTTATAATTCGCAGCAAAATAATTTTTTGCTTTCATATCATCACGCACAGCATCATCAGGAACCAGAATTAAACCTGTATTAATATGATTTGAACTAATTTCAAAAAATCCATCTTTACATTCTTCATATTTTGGTAAATATGTTTTTCCATTCATAGTAATTGGTGTTTTTCTCTTTAAAGATGGGTTACGAACCTCTACCATGCTATCAAAATCGGCAACAATTATATACTCATTCTCATTTAATTCATAAGTTGGTATTTGAAATAATTTTGCAAGTCGATTGTAATCACTTATCTTCATGATATCTTCTTTGGTATCTACTTGTAAAAAGCGATATTGTTCTGTTACTTTTTTGATTTCTTCTCCAATAGATACTCGTAATGTTAACTCTTCTGTTTGATAAGTAGAAAACTCTACAATATCCGTAAATGTGTTATCAACATTAATATCTAAACGATTCAATGTCTCTCTAATAGATAATTTAGAATCTTCTAATTGTACATCTGTATATTCAAGCGCGGTTCTATCAATACTTGTATCTACATATTTCATTACCTGGAAGTCAATTGGTGCTAGTTTCTTTAAATTGGATGTCATGGAATTTTTTAATGATAATGCACTTGATAAAATTCCAATGGTTAAAAATAACATAATTGAAATTACAGACATAGAAAATACGGTTGTATTTACTTTACTAGATACTTGTCTTAATACAAACATATTTAAGTTTTTATAATATGTTTTTTTGAAAGACATAAATATGCGGAGTAACATTCCAGATAAAGACCAGAACAATAAGAAGGTCCCAATCCCACCTAAGAAAATGACAAATAATAATTCATTTACTTCAATCGTTGTTGCTCCTGTAGTTACTTTATAATATGCATACCCCAAAATGATAACAGATAATATAAAGACAATGGCAACTAAAAATGGGTTTTTCATTTTAATTTGCTCATTCTTTTTATTCGCATGTAATA
>JAGZRP010000051.1 GCA_018381595.1 Bacillota bacterium | reverse complement strand
TTTCTTCGTTTTCTATGAGAGGTATTACCTAAATACCCCCCCCCATGGTAACTTTTTGTTAACCTTCATACACTCACACTTCCTTTAGTTTTATCTTTATTCATTATATCAAATATTTACAATTTGTAAAATAGTTAATTGGTTCTATATTCTTATAACTATTTTACAAAGAAAAAAGAATAGAAGTACTCTATTCTTGTGTGATTGATTTCTGATAATCTTTGATTGTATTTTCTAATAAATGAATGAGTGCATTGGAACTCACAGTTGCTCCACTAATTGTGTCAGCACTTTCTAAATTATTTTGGATTACGACTAAATTATTTAAATAATTCGCATTGATAATATTTTGAAAGATTGCTTGATTTTCATTTTGTTCTAAGATTTGATAAGTAGATACTACTCCATTTACAAATACTACTTGAGCTTTGATAGGCCCATGATATCCCAATTGTGTTACTACATAAGTTGTTGTTGGTCCAACTGTCTGTTTTGAAATCACTTTAAAGTTTTTATCTACAACTTCTACTTGATTACCTTCTTCATCTAATTTTGGTGGTTCTACTTGATATTTTGTACCTACATAAAATCCTAAACCACCAATTGCTACCCATAGGATAACAAAAATAGGAAGACATTTTTCAAAGTGAAATCTTGATATGGCACCAATTTCATCTAATGGTTTTGTGAATAAATTCATAATTAGAATACTTACCATAACACCTTCTGGATATGGTGTTAAATAGCGTATGAATACCGTTAAAATTCCCAATGATAATCCGTAAAGGATTTGACCAATTGGAGTCATTGGACTTGTTACAGGGTCTGTCGCCATAAATATAGCACCAAATAACAAACCTCCACTCATTACTTGAAATAACGGATACCAAATTCCAAGATTAGAAAAGGCTCCAATAAAAGCACAAAGTCCAAACACAGTTAATACATAAGTCAATGTGATTTTCCACTTCACTGATTTTTTATATACTAAATAAGCAAAAGCAAGTATACACAATAATGCACTGGTTTCTCCAACTGCACCTGGTGTAGTTCCAATGAAGAAATCCAATAAGCTTCCATAAGGCTCTACTAAGGAATCATAATCTCCTAGTTGTCCTACTACTTTAATATTGGTAAGTGGGGTTGATTTTGAAATCGCATCTTTTTCATAAGAATTCAAATACCCACCATAGTTTGGATAAAACATATTTAAACAAATCATAACAAATAATGCCCCAACAAGAGCAGGATTAAACCAGTTCTTACCAAATCCTCCAAATAATTGTTTTCCAATTAAGATAGAGACCATTCCTCCAAGAACTAATAAGAAAAGTGGGGTCCACATAGGAAGCACTAAACTTAAAAATAATCCTGGTAATATTGCATAGCTTAACTCTTTGATAGAAACTTTTTCTTTACGAACTACTCGCCTCATAAAATACTCTGTAATCACTGTAGTAAGAACAGAGACAAAGATAAAAACAAGTGGATATACCATTCCATATAAAGTTACTTTTCCTTGATAATATGGATAAATCCCATTTTTAAAGAAAGTAAATAAGATAATAGGAATCAGTGCGATAAACACTGCATTCATAATCTTTGTGGTTGTTTGCTTACTTCTCATGTAAGGACCTTTTTTTAAGACAAATTCTCTCATTTTACTTCCTCCTTACATTTTTGTTTTGCGAAAACCATTGTGTTTCTCACATCAATTTTAGAAGGACAAATATATGTACAAAGTCCACACTCACAACAACGTTCTACTTCTAATTTTCTAATTTTATCTACATTATCTTTTCTCACTGCTTCAGCGATTAAAACAGGGCTTAGTTTTGCAGGGCAAACTTCAATGCATTTTCCGCAACGCATACAAGTCATTCCCTTACAATCATTGATGACGTCTTTTACTAACACACAGTTTAAATCTGGTGTCACAACAAGTTCATCACTAGGAAGGGCTGTTCCCATCATCGGACCACCTGCTATAAAAAGAAGTTCATTTCCTTCTTTATAACCGCCGAGTGATTTGATGACTTCTTTTACCTCTGTTCCAATTTTTACTCTTACGTTACATGGCTTTTCTAACATTTCTCCTGTGAATGTTACAATTCTTGTATCGATAAACTCATGATATTTCAAAGCACGATACATCGCATAAACAGTAGAAACATTACTAACAACAATTCCCTTTTCCAGTGGGATCATTTTATAAGAAGTATGACAAGTTTGTCTTACTAAGGTTCTTTCCCATCCCATTGGATAGATGTCATCCACTGCTTTCAATTTAATATTTAAATACGTTCCAATAAAATTATTGATAATATGAATTAATTCTGTATTTGTTTTTTTCACTGCAATGATTGCCTCATCAATATGATTGATTTCCATGATCGCATCCACTGCTTCTAGAATTTCTTCTGTATTTTCTTTAAAAAGAATATCATCTGCTGTGATATATGGTTCACATTCTACCGCATTCACGATTAATGTTTTAATCTTTTTATCTGTATTATATTTGATATAAGTAGGAAAGCCACTTCCTCCCAATCCAACGATTCCTTTATCCAAAATCGTCTCTAAAAATTCTTCTTTCGAAAGCGCTGATACTTTATCGATTACAGGCTCTTTTTCTATATATTCTTCTTTGAAATCATTTTCAATTTTAACACATTTAATTATTTCGCCATTTAAATATGGTTTCTTCACATACTCCACTACAGTTCCAGACACACTAGAATGAATTGGAATTTTATTTCCTTTTCTTTTTCCAATGATACTACCTATGCTTACGTGATCTCCTTTTTTAACAAGAAGTGTTACATCTTTATCACGTCCACTTACTAAAGGAATATATACATACTTCGGCTTTGTATAAAAAGAAATGGTCCCTTTCGACATTTTTTTAAAACTAGAAAGTTTGTGTCCCATTTTTACTCCTCCATTCTAGTAACATTATACAGGTTTTTGTTCCAAAAAAAAAGATATAATGCACATTTTACACATTCTCTTTCTGGTAATTTTTCCCATATTGCTTACGCATCTCTTCTAATACAATTGGAATAGCCTCTGTATTCTTTTCCATAATGTTTGTATAGACATTGTCAATAGTGTCAATGAATTGTGAAAGTGGATTGGAACGGATATTTCCAAGTTCTATGAGTAAGGTTCCAGGTAACATTGTTTTTAAGAGTGCATCCATTGTTGTATATTTTTTATCTTTCAAAAGTCGATAGCCTGTCACTTTCGCATCAACTTTTGCGACTTCATGATTGTATTGAAACTCTTTTTCTCCATATTCTTTTCGATATGGATTTTCCATTTCTTCTTTGTCTAAATAGTATACATAATTCCCACAGGAATGATATATCAAAGAGCCAATAACCTGTTCTTCATTTATTAATTTGTGATAAAAGTGAAGAAGTGCTTCATTTTCCTTTTCATATGCAAACTCTTGATTTTGAAAAGGACAACCAATGGGACCTGGAAAAGTATTTGATATTTGATTCAAACGAAGGATATGTGGAACCTTTATTTTTTCTATCGTCTCTTTATAATATCTGGTATATTTCACATTCGCATTTAAATCAATTCCCATTCCATTACTACTCCATTGACTTAATACGCCTTCTGGCAAATGTTGTTCTTTGATAATCTGTTCTACATTCTTTTTTAAAGCGTCATGTATCTTTGAAATACAATTGACATCTGCATATCGAAACATCCACATTTGTAATTTATTGTCATGATCATTTTTATCAATGACATATTGATCCTCTAATTTAGAATTCATATAATATTGCATACAAAATAACTCTTCCCAGAAAGGAGTTGTCTTTCTAGGGATGACAGTACGTATCGCACTTGTTACGATTATCGTACCTTCTGGGTTTAAAATAGGAATCAAATGAAGGGTATAATCTGTTTCATCAATCAAATCATTTTGATTTAATATGGTATTCATAAAGTGAATCAAAAAATGATTGGTTATGAGTTCTGCTGCATGTGTACCAGCCGTTAAAATGACATGATTTTTTCCATGTCCATATACAAAATGACGAATTGGATAATGAAATGTTGTAAACCCAATTGGTTCTACTTCTTTTATCTTTGTTCCTTTTAAACCATCTAACCATAGATTCATTTCTTCAAAATCCATAATTTTTGAACTTTCATTATCACTATCATGTACTTGTAACTTTTTATGATTGTCTTTAAATATATTACCCATACTACCACCATCTTTATTATAACATAGCCCAAGTAAATAAAAAAAAGAAAGAACTATGATTCGAATTTTTCCAGCGTCATCAGGAAGGAATGAGAAAAGGTAATCAAGTATGATATCTATAGGAATATCTAGTTTATTAGGTACTATCCCCTTTTAAGAAAGGGGGTGTTATTTATGAGAAAGACAGAACATTACTTGTGCTTCATCATAATACTCCTTATTATCGTGATGATTATCATGTTAATAAAAAAATAGTACCAACTAAAATAGTCGGTACTACACCTATATTTATGGGATAGTACCTAGCTACAAACCTAGGTATTCCCTTTTTTATTATATGAGGAAATCCTCACCTACATCCATGATACTATAGTTTTCTTAGAAGTTCAAGAGTAGAATAAAATTTTATTAATTTTACTTAGCTTTCGATTTCCTTTTAACATATCTATTCACAAGCAAAAAGGAAGTGATCCATTTAGGCAACCCTTCCTTTTTATTGAATCATGAAACTGACCCCTTTCTTTTCATTTTTAACACTGACCTCATAACCACAGAAGGCAATTGTTTCTTTTACAATGGATAATCCTAATCCAAATTGACCATTAATACCTTTTTTGTAAGGAGTGAAGATATTTTCTAGTTCTTTTTCGTCTAACTTAGGACCATCATTATAAAATGTTACTTTATGATTTCGAATCGTTACTTTAATTTCTGATTCAGCATATCTCACAAAGTTATTTAAAATATTATCAACAACTGCTTCCCACATATCATAAGTTCCTTTGAAAGTTGTTTGATTCTTTTGAAAATTAACAACCCATTTCACGTCAGGTCTCATGGTTTTCATTTTTTCTATCGAACGTTCCATCACTTCTTGGACATTGACACTTTCAACCGTCACATCTTTGCGCTCTTTAAAGTAATTCAGTTTATTTAAATATAGTAAGGAGTGTACTTTTAATTCTAATTTATTTACTTGTTCTTCAATGACTTTTAATCCTTGAGGAACCGTTTGTACCCCATCTTGTATCGCTTCAATATATGATTTTATGACAGTGAGAGGAGTTTTAAAATCATGCGATATATTTTGGTACATTTGATTTTTATAATTTTCTTGCTTCTTTAAATTTTCACGCATTTTGTCAATGGCAAGTGATAATGCTTTTAATTCATCATCTTCTTCATAAACATAATCGTCTTTGTATTCATCATTCGATAGATTGTCCACTTTTATTTTTAAGTGTTCAATTTTTTTGACTAATTTTCTAGACCATAGCAGTAAGAGTCCAGAAATAATTAGCAATGTAATTAGTAAAATAGGAAATATAGTATATAAAATATCTTTTCTCATACTCGTGATATAAGAATCATCGGTAAGAGAAATCTTGACAACGAACTTATTATAAGAGGTATTGTAAGCTTTGTTGATTCGCTTGTCACAGGAATATCTACGATTAATTATTCTGCATCTTTTTATGAGGAACCGGCTGAACAGAAAAAGACAAAAGTCGATGAAATCGGTAAATCAATTTTTAAAGACAAGCTCGAAGCGGTATTTATGGCTATTACCGTAATTATTTCAGTGCTTATTGCAGTAGCTTTGTTTATGCTTCTGCCATATTATGCTTCAAGACTTTTATCGTCGTTTATAGTATCACAGTTTCTTCTTAATTTTATTGAGGGCGTTATACGTGTTTTGATTTTTTTACTGTATATATTAGCTGTATCGCAGATAAAAGACATAAAGCGCACATTTATGTACCACGGAGCAGAGC
>JAGZRP010000050.1 GCA_018381595.1 Bacillota bacterium | reverse complement strand
TAAACGTTTTAAGAATGTATTTTGTGCTTTTTTAATTTCATCCTCTTTACTACTCATAACGGCTTTTCCAAGATCCATCATTCCAAAAATAATTAATAAAACTGGTACTCCAATCTTAATCCCAACAATAACATATCCAATAATATTTAAAATCATTGATGGTACTGTAGTTCCACCGATTGTACATCCTTCTAATATAAACATAATTTACCTCCCTTGTTTAATTAAGTATATATGATATTTTCCATTTTGTCAATTAGCTTCCCTAGAAAATACCCAGAATTTTATTACGTCTTTCCAAGTTTCTACCATCTGCTTGTAACGTAAATCCAAGCTTTGCTAATAAATCATTTAATGCTGGTAAATCGCTCTCTCTTTCATCGAGCGGTGGTAAGTTAAAAAAGATATTTAACTTTGATTCATATTCAAATTCAGCAACATCGTTACTGCTTAGTAAGCTTTGATTTAGAATTACTTTTTTATTTTTTAATCTAGTCAATATTTTAGGATCAACCATCGTCAAACGATTCAATTTAATGATGGAAGGCTCAATCAAGTAAATAACATCTGTACACGCATCAATTGCTTTTTTATCATTATTTACATCGATTAAAACAACATCATAATCTGAAAAGCGTGATAGTCGATTCTGTAAATCTCCAGAGTCTACACTATACATATTCTGATATCTAAAGAAACTAAATTCTCTTTTTCCAATTTCAAATGCTGCCACTTTATAATTCTTTTCCAATTGTTTCAGCATCATATATACCAATGTTGTTGCACCTGTATTTTTCGTTACATTTTTAATTCCTAAAATTTTTGTTGATTTTACAGGCATTGCCCCACTAACAGAAACATTTTGCTTTGATACTTGTCCACTAGAAGATGGTGAATTTATAGTCGCATTCGCCATTTGTGCTTGCGGATTAATTATCAAATAATGAGCAACATCTTTATAAGTATTAGGTGTATTTAATAGATATTGAACTCCATCTAGACTCTTTGTAAAATTATAAATTCCCATTGCTACTAACATAGAATAAAAATTCGGTATGGTTGCGTCTGCAGTATCATCTACAAATAAAATAATTTTACTCATATCCAACTCTACAGATAATTTTTGTAATTTTGAAATATCTTTATAATCTTTAATTGCAGTAATATCTAAAACCATACGTTGAAAAAAGAAGTTCTTAAATGTTTTTATGATTTCTTCTACTTCAAATTCACCATACATTGTTTTAATGATATCAATATTTAAAGATTGCAACATCGATTGATATTTATTTGCAATTATGACATTCATATTCCACCTCCTGATGGTATTACTATATTCATCAAAAAAAATAAGAAAAACAAATCATTGGAGATGTTTTTATTATTTCTTTTCATAAATTAGTTAATATTTATACTCTACTTCCCCATAAATTACTCTACTTTCTCCTGTAATTGGATATTCAATTACTGAGACAATTGGAAATTCAAAATATAAATAAGCAGTTACGTGATAATAATATCCACGTTCTGCTGGAATTCTCCATACACAATAATGATAATTACTTGTAGGATTCATTAGCTTTGCGTTTCTATCTTCAGTAGGACGTTTACAGTTTTGTTTTCTTTCTGGATTCACACGATAACCAATTGCCTTCAATTCACCATCAATTTTATTGACAACACTTGCAGGTAACCTATCATCTGTTCCTTTCATCGTATCTGAATTCTGAACTAATATATCCAAAATTGTATTTTTTACCTTTGCTGCTTTTGAATAACTAGAAGAACCAGCAAATATAATGATAAAAATAATAA
This sequence comes from Bacillota bacterium, assembly GCA_018381595.1. Lineage (GTDB taxonomy): Bacteria > Bacillota_I > Bacilli_A > RF39 > UBA660 > UMGS2016. Next base: position 4,195 of record JAGZRP010000050.1, on the reverse strand, counting down.
CAAACGTTACAATTATGTTAAAAACAAAGGTATTTCCTATGGCTTCTCTCATAAATTACACCTACTTATATTCGCTTGAAAAGATATAGATTCGATTGGTTCTAGAAGAAACAGGTATTTTAAACAAATTATTCACTAATGGAACATTCATATAAATATAACTTGTTACGAGATAAGTTGAATAAGCAGTATTTTCCTCTCGACGACGATAAACACAATATTCAAACTTATTTGTACTAGCAGCATTTGTAGTTTTTAACTCGTATCCATTTTTCTTAGGACAAGTTAATGTGTCAGCACCATTATATCCAATGGAACTTAAAACATTATTAATTTCTTCTATCGCATAACGATTATACCCTTCATGTCTTTCTATGGCATTAATAATCCTACTATTTACTTTAAAGGCACGGTTGTAACTTATGATTCCTGCTAGGAAAGCAAAAACAATAATAATAAATAAGATAATAAAATTAAACATGTATACGCTTCCCGAGCTTTGTTTCATAAGTTACACCTCTTTACTCTTTAAATGTTAAAATTATTTTGCATTTGGATTATCTTTAATACAACTATTGTATGTAGCAGCATCATATCCAGCTTGTGATACACACTTATTTCCTGACCATTTTCCTCCAGCATTTGTACAACAACTTCTATTCTTTGTTGAGTTCATGATACTTGTAATTAATGGTGTCGCAACTAAAGCAACGATACCAATTAATAAAATGGTTAATACAGTTACGTTTGCTTCTCCTGCAGCTTCTTTCATCTTCTCACCACCTTACTTAATTAATTTCATTATACATCCAATTTACTTGGTATTCAAGTGGGTTTACACTTTATAGACCCATCATTTGTGTCATTGATAATAATAATAGGAATATGATTCCTCCACCTGTACAGCAAAGCATCATCATTGTCTTCTTTTCCATTTTTTCTAGACGATCTTTATACTTTTGCTCACGTGCTTTATTTTGCAATTGAGATACTGTTTTTGAAAACATCATTAATTGTTCCTGTTTGTTTTCTTGACTTCCCAATCCCAAACGATATAAAAGACGCATCATACGCATGGAATCTCTAACTGGATATTGTTTTGCAAAATCCATATATGGATTTACACTGGAATCTCCCATATTTACTTTATCAACTAAATCTTTTAATCCAGATTTAAAAATATCTGGCGCTGTTTCAATACTACGAGCAAGAGCAACAGGTACCGTATAATGTTGTACTAAAATCTCTAAGCTCTTTAAATAGTATGGAAGCATTAAGTTGATTTGATACAAATTTGCGTTATAATAACTCTTTAATTTCATATATGGGAATTTAAACATAACTCCAGCAACAATGAAAATAATCATAATGTTAATAAAACTTAAATTTGTAATAAAAAGGATGAACATGGCTCCAACTGTTATAATGGCAGTTTGTACTCTTTTTGAAAACAAAACATTTACATCTACGTCATCCCCATAACGAACATTTAATAGAAATTCATAATCGTCTTCCATTAAAAATCTTAAATATGGTTCTGTATCGTGAATGAATTTTTTGGTATCAATTACGCGAATGTAATTCAACATAAAAATTACAATAACACTGATTATAATAAATATCATACTAATCGATAACGTCATTATTCAGCACCTACATTCTCATTATAATATTTTTCGCCATTCAATAAGAAGGCTGTATTCACAATTACAATTCCATGTAATATCAATTGAATATACCATTTGTTTAACATATTGATATATGTTTCATTTCCAAGTAATAATTGTACTAACATTACCATGAAATAAAGCATAAAACCAAATTGCAAAAATTTTCTATGGAAACTAGAACGGTCAATTCTATCACGATATACATTTTCAACAAGCATATCGATATCGAGAGACATATTTTCTAGTGCTCCAGCAGAGTTTTTTGCTCCTTCATTTGTAATTTGTAAAAATAATTGATGCATATTCTTTACAATATAATAATTATATTTATTATCAAAATAATTAATTGACTCTTCAATGGTTCCATTTTCATAAGCCAAATCAATCATCATTTTGACATCGTCTTTGATTGGACTTTCTAACACACCTGATTCATATACTCCTTCTAAGGCTTTTACAAATGACTGTGTTGTATTAAACTCCATAATTGTATTTGTTGTGTATACTTGAATTTGTTCAAAGATAAACTCACTGTATACACGATTACACCTCAAATATGTTAAATATGGAATAATGAAAATGGATAATACTGCATATATTAACGCAATAATAACATTATAAAAATACATATATGTAATCACAAATGCTCCAACTGAAAAGACTGTGATTTGAAGAATATACTGTCTAGATGTATATTCTTGACCAAGTTCTTTTACTTTTTCCCTTACTACTTTAAAAGAGTAAGGGGCATATTTGTCATAAATAGTTGTTGCTTGTTGCGAAATATATTTATATACATTCTGTCCTGTATTCTTTCGATATACAATGATGAAAATCATAATAAATGCAACCAAAGCAAATATTAAAAATGTCATACGTCCTTACCTCCTTTAAAATAATGTTTCAACTTCTTCTGTTACCTGGTGAACAGAATTAGTTTGTGGTTGTGACATATTTACAGTGGAAGTTACTTCTTGCCCACCATTCGAAAATTGGTTTTGTGTAAATATGTTTTGACTAGCCACATTACTTTCTGGCTTTGTCTGTGTAGTTAGGGATTCATTGTTTACATTTGACGATACTTGACTATTTTCTCTATCTTGTTCTACAAGGGAATCGCTTTTTTCTACTTGAATCATATTTTCCGGAAGAACAACACCTTGTCCACTTAAATAATCAATTAAGTATTGACTTGGGTGATTACGAATGACATGTCCTTCCATATCTTTCTTAAAGATTGTATTGCAAACAGCTTCATTGTCTTTATCTACATAGAATTCAACAACTTCCGCAATTTCACGTACAAATCTTTTTGTATTCTTATCTTGGTATCCACGAATGTATACACCAATTTGAATATAACGATAAATTGATTTTAAAAATTGTTCAATATCTTGATTCGTTTCTAGTAAGCTATACATACGACTTGGTATGGATGGTGCATTACTAGCATGAATAGTTGATAAAATATAGTGACCTGATGAAATCGAGTTACGAGCTGCCATAACAGCTTCTGCACTACGAATTTCTGATAACAAAATCCATTTTGGGTTCTGTCTCATACAGGTAACTAACACATCAGAATATGACGCAATATTATTTGTTTTCATTGCTACAATATCACGATGAGGGAAGATACGGTCTAAGTGTAATTCTAGTGTATCTTCGATTGTGATTAATTTTTCATCTTCTCTTGTATGTGCAGCTAAATATTTGATGAACTCTGTTTTACCACTACCAGTTTCTCCGGATACGATAATATTACAGTGTCCTTCTACACATTTAATTAAAAAATCATGAATATCTAATGCGATATATTTGTCAGCAAGAATTTTGTCCTTCTCTAGACGAATTTTTGCTGGTGTTTTACGTAACACTACAGCAATTCCGTTTCGAGCGATGGAATCATGAACAAAGTTTAAACGAAGCTCTGTACTTTCAGCATCCAAGAATGGAGCAGCCATATTAAAGGTCTTTCCCATTACATTGGAACATTGAAATGCTAACTTTTCCATAAAGGCATTATTAATAGCAGGCTCTTCTACACGGTAGATTCCCTTCGATAATGTCTTTAGCCATAGTTGACCCCCATTACTATATGAGATATCAGTAACATCTGGGTCATCTAAATATTTTTTCAACTCTCCAAAGTCTATCTGATCAAATACAATATCGTTCACAAAGTTACCTAACTTTGATTTCCGCTTGTATTTGTTGGAGAGGTCGTTGTAGATGAACTTGGACTTGGTGTTTTTTCTTCTGGAATATTTACTGTATTTGCATTGATGAAATCTTTTAAGTATTGTGTACTTACTTCTGTAGAACCACTCTTATCAACTTTTCCACCATGTGGAACTGGGAATAATTCTACTGAGAATGAATACATATAACTTGCTTTTCTAAGTAAAATATTTATTTCATCTTTTACTCCAAAAATTAAGTATGCTGGAACTCGTTGCTCTTCTGTATTTTCAAATACGTGTTGTCCACTACTATCTTTTACATCTAATACTACAATATTCTCA
>JAGZRP010000049.1 GCA_018381595.1 Bacillota bacterium | reverse complement strand
TAGTAAAAATACAAGTCATACCTTTAAAGTCAAAGCAATTGGAAAGAATGGAAAGAGTGCAGAAAGTACAGTATTAACAGTATCAACCAATAATATTCAAACACCAACCTATTCTGTGACACCAAGTGTGGATACCTGGGCAACAAGTAAAACAGTAACAATTACATATCCAGGAACAAAGACAGATAATTTAATTTATGAATATTCTAAAGATGGAGGAACCACTTGGACAAGTGTTACAGCTTCTTCTGCAAGTGTAACATTTACCTCGAATGGAAGTGTGATTGCAAGAGTACGTGATACTGGAAATACAGAAAACACAACAACAGCTTCCACATTAACAGTATCAAAAGTAGATACAACGGCACCAACTGTTACTGTATCTGGAAATACAAGCGATTGGTCAATCAATAAAACATTAACCATTCAAGCAAGTGATACGGATTCTGGTCTAGCATCTAGTCCATATTCATTCGATGGAGGAAATACATGGCAAGCATCTGCTTCGAAAACATTTACAACCAATCAAACGGTAACTATCTGGGTGAAAGATCAGGTTGGAAATATAGAAAAACAATCCGTTATCATTAATAAAATTGATACCGTAGCACCAAGTAATGTTACCTTAACACAAGGAAGTATTACTTCATCAAGTATTACAGTAACTGCAAGTGCGACTCAAGCTAACATGGGAATTCGAGGATATCAATTCTCAATCGATGGTGGTTCATATGGTGCAGAACAAACTAGTGTATCCAAAACATTTACTGGACTTCTTAAAAATACCAGTCATACGTTCAAGGTAAAAGCAATTGCTATGAATGGAAAAGAAACAGAAAGTAGTACCATTACATTAACGACAAGTAATATTGTTGCACCATCGTATAGCTTAGTAGAAGGTTCTATGGATGATTGGTCTTCTACAAAAGAAATCTTAATTACTTTTGAAAGAAATGCTTTGAGTCATCATATTTATGAATATTCCAATGATGGGGGAACCACTTGGGTTAGGTCTTTAGAAGCAACAACAACTGTTACATTTACTTCGAATGGAACTTTAATTGCTCGTATCCGTGATACTGGAAATGTAGAAAATACAACAACCGCATCAACACTTACTGTATCTAAAATAGATACAACGCCACCAACATTTACAGTGTCAGAAAACACATCCGATTGGTCTATCAATAAAACATTAACGATTGAAGCAACTGATACGGAGTCAGGAGTATCAAAAAGTCCATATTCATTTAATAGAGGAAGTACATGGAGTACTGCCAAATCGCATACTTTTTCTACGAACCAAACCGTTGATGTCTGGGTAAGAGATAATGTAGGAAATATTGCAAAACAAACATTTGTAATCAGTAAAATAGATACGCTAGCACCAAGTAACGTTAGTTTAACCAAAGGAAGTGTGACCGCAAATAGTATATCTGTAACTGCAAATGCTACCCAAAATCAAATGGGAATTCGAGGTTATCAGTTCTCAATAAATGATGGAACTTGGTCAACAGAACAAACCAGTATTAGTAAAGTATTTACTGATTTAGATGCAAATACGACTTATTCCATTAAAGTAAGAGTATGGGGTAAAAATGGTAAATTTACGGATAGTAGTCCGTTAAGTGTGACAACTGCTACTATTGAATTAACGCCACCTACTTATAGTGTGAGTCCTGCTGGGGATGTAGTAGCAGATACGAAACAAGTTACCATTCAGTTTCCTTCACCAAGACCAGCAGGGGCAGAATATCATTATTCATTGGATGGAGGAAAAACATGGCCTCCAGCAAGTGAAACCGCAGTTGTAACATTTCAAAAAAGTGGAACCTTAATTGCTCGTATTACATATGGAAATAAAACCATTTTTGGTACCACTTTAACAGTAACGAATATTACAGGAAGAGCGACCTCAACAGCTGATAAAATAACTGGATTAAGTTTCAATTTATATAATGCTTCTACTGCAGGATATGGATTACGTGTATGTTTCCCATATGGAAGTGTTACTTCTAATGCGAATGTATATTATACTATCGGTAGTGGAAGACAAGTTGAAATCAGTCATGATATTGGAGCTTGTTATACAACAGGTATGTTAGATTTCGAATATAATAAGCTATACTCATTAGAGTTTAGTACTTATATGTACGAAAATAAATATTCCAAAGTTTATTTCTGTTATGCAACAAATGATGGGTATGGGCCAAATGTCGAATGCGTAGAAGATCCTACGATTCCAACGAATATGCCAACCTCACCAGCAACAACAGAAACTCCAGAGACAACGACACCGAATTATTCGTGAAAGTTACAGGATGTTAATCTGTAGAAATAACAACCTTTAGAAGAAAGCAAGATACTTGCTTTTTTTCTTGAAATAAGGTATCTTGAGATAGAGAGTCAAAGGAAATTATGATATAATAAAGGTTAGAAAAGGTGATGTACGTGGCAAAATATGATGAACATTCAATCAAAATACTAGAAGGATTAGAAGCAGTAAGAAAACGTCCTGGTATGTATATTGGTTCTACCGATAAAAGAGGATTACACCATCTTGTATGGGAAATTGTAGATAATGGTATTGATGAAGTTATCAATGGTTATGGAAATAAAATTAGTATTATTATGCATAAAGATCATTCCATTGAAGTGAGTGATGAAGGACGTGGAGTACCTGTTGGAATGCATGAGTCTGGAAAATCAACACCAGAAGTCATTTATACCGTATTACATGCGGGCGGTAAATTTGAAGAAGGCGGATATAAAGTATCTGGAGGACTTCATGGAGTAGGTGCCAGTGTAGTCAATGCATTAAGTAAGTGGATGGAAGTCACTATCTGTCGTGATGGGTATAAATATTTTATTCGATTTGTCGATGGTGGAAAAACAGATGTCAAATTAAAGAAATTAGAAAAGACTAGTAAAACAGGAACCACCGTTCGTTTTATGCCAGATGATAGTATTTTTTCGGCAACGACATTCTCATTTACAACCATTTGTGAAAGAATGCAAGAATGTGCTTTTTTAATGAAAGGATTAACAGTTGTTGTTGAAGATGTAGAAGACAATAAAAAACGTGAATTTCATTATGAAAATGGCTTAGAAGCATTTGTAGAGTATTTAAATGAAGATAAAAAAACACTACATAAACCAGTTAATTTTCTTGGAGAAAAAGATGGCATTCGTGTGGAAGTATCTTTTCAGTACACAGAAGAATATAGTGAAAATTTAGTATCATTTGTAAACAATGTTAAAACCAATGATGGGGGAACGCATGAAGTAGGATTTAAAACTGCTTTAACACGTGTATTTAATGATTATGCAAGAAGTAATGGCTTTTTAAAACCAAAAGATAAAAACTTAGAAGGTAATGATACCAGAGAAGGAATTACAGCCATTATCAGTTTACAAATCCCAGAAGCAAAATTACAATTCGAAGGACAGACCAAAGGAAAATTAGGTACTCCAGAAGCACGTCCTACAGTTGAAAGTATTGTCTCAGAAAAATTACAATTTTTCTTAGAAGAAAACAAAGAAATTGCGACTAAGATTTTAAACAAAATGGTAAAGAGTAAAATGGTTCGTGAGGCAGCAAGAAAAGCCCGTGATGAAGCTCGAAATGGAAAAAGTAAAAATAATAAAGAACGAGCACTGAGTGGGAAATTAGCGCCTGCACAAGCAAAGAACCCTAAGAAAAATGAATTATTCTTAGTCGAAGGAGACTCTGCAGGTGGTAGTGCAAAACAAGGAAGAGATAGAAAATTCCAAGCCATCTTACCACTGCGTGGAAAAGTAATTAATAGTGAAAAATCAAGTATGGATGACATTTTAAAAAATGAAGAAATTAATACGATTATTCATACTGTTGGTGCAGGAGTTGGAAGTGATTTTGAAGTTGAAGATTCGAACTACGATAAAATCATTATTATGACCGATGCGGATGTCGATGGTTCTCACATTCAAATTCTATTATTAACCTTCTTCTATCGTTACATGAAACCACTGATCGAAGCTGGTAAACTTTACATTGCCATGCCACCGTTATATAAAATAAGCAGTGGAAGAGACTTCGCATATGCATGGACAGAAGAAGATAGAAAAATCGTATTAGAAAAATATAAGAATAAAAAAACAGATACACAAAGATATAAGGGATTGGGAGAAATGAATGCAGACCAACTATGGGAAACAACCATGAATCCAGATAGTCGTAGTCTCATTCGTATTAATATTAGTGATGCAGCTTTAGCAGAAAAAAGAGTTCGTGTTTTAATGGGAGACAAAGTAGAACCACGTAAAGAATGGATTGAAGAAAACGTGGAATTTGGTCTTACCGATAATTACGAAATTAGTTAAGAGGTGCACATATGAGATATGATCCGTTAATCACATTCCCAGAAGATTGTCATTTTCTACCAGAAGAACTATATGTGATGAGATTTGTCAGACAAAATAAATATAGTCTAGGGAAGATGAGAAGAAGTTGTATTGAATTCAATGGAAGAGAATTTGAATTATGATATTTACGTAGAAGATATTCCAAAAAAGACCCTTGCTGATATCATAGGAAGTAAGGAACCGATGAATTATCTTGAAATGGAAACTGCTTATTATGAAATTCTTGAAGATAAAAGTGATTTCTTAGTAGATGATGTCATCGTTCGAAAGAAAGATAAAGACCTTACTTATTATACAAAAATTGAATTTCTTCAAAGCGATTTATCCGAGTTCGCAAACCAGTATGTTCTAACAAGAGATAATATCGTTTTTGGAATCCAAGAACCAGTATTATTATTAAAACGGATGGAAGAAAATAAACATTATCATATTCCAGAATTATATATTGGATATCATCAACCTAAAAATGAATATCAACAATCATTTGGCTTGATGTTTTTGATTCGTAAAGGAAAACATGTTATCAATGTATTGGATGAAGAAGTTTATGAAGTATCCGATTTTTCTATGATTCAAAAATATACGGATTATATCAAAGAACACAATTTAGAAGTATATTATCCTATTTATGATAGTAGGATGTGTTTTGAACAAGTAAAACAATTAAAAAAGACAAAGAAAAACTAGAGTAGGTGAAATGTATGCAAGAGGCAGTGAAACGAATTTATGAATATTCACTCGAAGAAATTTTAGGAGAACGTTTTGGAGATTATTCCAAGGAAATCATTCAAGATAGAGCACTTCCTGATGTACGTGATGGATTAAAACCCGTTCAAAGACGTATTTTATATGCGATGTATCGTGATCATAACACATATGAAAGAGCATATAAAAAGTCAGCCAAAGCGGTTGGTAATATCATGGGTCTTTACCATCCCCATGGGGATTCTTCTATCTATGACGCTATGGTTCGTATGAGTCAATGGTGGAAACAAAATGCAGTTTATATTGATATGCATGGTAACAATGGTTCCATGGATGGAGATAGTCCAGCAGCGATGCGTTATACAGAAGCAAGACTTGCGAAAATTAGTAATGAATTGTTAGTGGATATTGATAAAGAAACAGTAGAGTGGGCACCAAACTATGATGATAGTCTACTGGAACCTACCGTATTACCTGCGAAATTTCCACTTCTTTTAGTGAATGGTTCAATGGGAATCAGTGCGGGATATGCAACCAACATTCCAACCCATAACCTAGGAGAAGTCATTGATGCAACCATCAAACGTATCGATAGTCCCAATTGTCGATTAGATACCATTATGGAAATCATAAAAGGTCCAGACTTTCCAACCGGGGGAATTGTCGAAGGAAAAAAAGGAATCCAAGAAGCCTTCGAAACAGGACGTGGACGTATTATTATTCGTAGTAAAATCCATTTTGAAGAGAAAAAAGGAAAAGAACAAATCATCATCGATGAAATTCCATATGAAGTCAACAAAGCAAATATGGTACGTAAAATCGATGAAATCCGTATCGATAAAAAAATCGAAGGCATTACGGAAGTTCGTGATGAAACCTCTCGTGAAGGACTTCGTATTGCCATCGATTTAAAAAAAGATGCGAATAGAGAACTGGTATTAAATTATTTATTAAAAAATACAGAAATGCAAGTATCTTATAACTATAACATGGTTGCAATTGTAAATCGTAGACCAATGACACTTGGGGT
>JAGZRP010000048.1 GCA_018381595.1 Bacillota bacterium | reverse complement strand
AATTTTGATACCTACAATTCTTTAACACCTAACTGGTATTATAAAGTGTTACGATAAAATCCGCAATGCCTTGATTTTACTACAGTTTTGGCAAGTGAGCTTTCCCTTAGACTTTCCCTTATGTTATATCCTTTTCCCTTGTGTTACGACACCTCATAAGGGCAAAAACAAGGGAAGCAAAATCCGGTAACAGCTAATAACATTATATAAATCACATAATCGGCTGGAACTGGTCAAGATGCTTCTACAACTGAAACAGATAAGAGAAAGGACTTTGCAATATGAATATCGTTCATGCAGAATATAATAAATATCACAACATCATAGACATCAATTATTACAATGGCTACATACTTCGGATTGACTGTGGCAAGGCAGAAGATGGATTGATTACTACTCCTAACTCTCAACGAATGTTGGATGCACTGGCGATTGACAATCCACTAGAATATGCCCGTTTGTATCTTGATTCAGAAATGCAAGATTGGGTGAATGCGATGAATATGGAATGGTATAGCACTTGATAAAAGAACATAAAAATGAGAAGAAATCTGTCAAAAGTATTTCTATAAAATACGATATTTCTTTAGCCCTTCCATAAATAATGAAATAGAGCCGATAACTCACAATCGAAATAACGAGTGATTCATCGGCTCTATATTTTATGGTTATGGATATCATGAGTATCGCTTTATATGCAATTGCTATTTTGTTAATTCCCAATATTTATGACCCATAAAGAAGATTGTTAATTCGTTTTGATCTACTTCTATCTCAAAATTCACGCTATTATCTCTCTGTTCCACAAAAATCATATTTGAGGAAGATATGCTATATAATGCATTGCCACAGGTAATACCCAATTCGGGCATATCTTTGTTTACAACAAGTCCTCCATTTTCTTGAAAGGTAAACACTTCCTCTGCATTTGCATTCTTCCATGTACCAATAATATTTTTTTTATTCTGAATGTGCTTTATTTTTCCAACACATACAACGATAAGTATAGCTACACTTACAATTAAAGCAATGCCTACAACACTCTTTGCCAATTTCTTTTTATTCAATTTCTATTATCTCCATTTTTAGTTTCTTTAAGATTGAATGATTCCATATTGCTTAATTCAGTATCTCCATGAATTTCTAACATTGATACGCTTCTCACAGGAAATAGAATAGGAGAGATTCATTCATAAATAATTAAATCATTCATACTTACCTGAATTTGTAATGTTTTTCCATATTTTCTCATAATTATCTACTATAGTTTTTTCTGAGGTCAAAAATGCAAACATAGATATACTTGAATAGAGAGTTTCCGCCGAATCAAAAACCACACAACTTTCATCATGAGTTAGATTTCTCTTTGAATATATTTCCGATACAGGCATAAATGAATTTTCTTCCTCTTTGGTGTATTTATACCCATCAATACATCCTAGATTTTTTAAAAATATTAAATAAGTATCTTCGGTCTTCAGATATTGCCATCCGTTAGTGTAAAATTCTTCACCTCTAACAAATGATACAGGTTCTATAATGTAAATACAGTCACCTACTGAAAGATTAGCAGAATTATCCTTATAGATTTCCTCTATTTTTACCATTGTTTTTGTTGATCGTAAACTCATTTCACGAGAATTTGTTACAGTTATACGAGCTATTAAAGAAGAATCTTTTTCCATATCATCCAATGAGTAATTACTTTCATTGTTAAAGTAAGAAGTTTTCTGCCCTCCTGTATAGAAAATTTCCATAGCTGTATTTTCTGATAAAGCAATATCAGGATCATGAACCCCTGTAGTTGTTTTTATCCCAGTCTTTCCATAGAATAAGGCTGTCACCATACAAATGATTACAACACAGATAGTTAATACAAATTTCTTCATTACATCAACTCCTTAATTTTACCAAATTCCATGCATATCTTCTCATCCGCTAATATTTCAATATCTTCTTTATTATGGCTTGTCAGTATAGTAATGGTATCATTCTTTTTTTCTTCCAATATACGTTCACGAAATAAATCAATGCTATGCTGATCCAATGCGTTAGTTGGCTCATCCAAAAGCAAAATTTTTGGATGTTCCATCAGTGCTTGACAAAGAGCTAGTTTTTGACGCATTCCTAATGAATATTTATTTACTTTTTTCTTTGATTTGGGATCAAGACCAAAGTATATCATTATTTCATATATTTCTTCATCTGATACAATTCCTTTTATATTGGAAAGCATTTTCAAATTTTCAAATCCTGAATACATACTCCAAAAAGAAATATTTTCAATAACAGCTCCTAAATCTGGTAAAACATCCATATCTTTATGTAATGCCTTGTGATTATATTTTATGTATCCTTTGTCTGTATTTATAAAACCTGCAATGGCTCTGAGTAGCATTGTTTTACCTGAACCATTTTTACCATATATTCCATATATTTTACCAGATTCAAATGTATAACTGATATCATCAAGCACTTTTTCACCTTTAATTGACTTTGAAATAGATTTTACATATAAATTCATGGATATCATTCACCTCACAATATTTGTTTTTTTTCGCAAAGAAATTTACCTATCCACACCAAAACAGCGGATGATATAACTGAAATGAGACAGCTTGACTTAAAATTCAATAAATCTATATTGCTTGTAGTCCATTCGTAATTTTCTTCGACATAATATATAATAAGCTTGTTATGCCAATTAAATAAAGGAATATGTAGCAAGGAATAATGCCAAATTTTCCATATAACATTTCCCATTGAAAAATAAAATCCACACACCATTACTGGAATAAAAAATACAATAAATGCAACGATGTATCCTATAATTGAATCTTTCCAAAATGAAAACAAATAACTAATCATTTGCAAATGAAAAATCTCTATCAATAGCATAAAAATAACTTTGAAATCTTCTAAGCCATTAGAGGTATGCTCTACAAAAAGAAAAAACAAATAATCGGAAACAACTACAATACAGTCACGTAATATCATTTTTATTAATATATCCTTATAAATTATGTGTTTTTTCCCATAACGAGGAAGTAGAATTACCATGTTATCATTTGCATCATTAAATAAGTCCATTGTAAGATAACAAATCTCAAGGATAAACAAAATCGCAAAAAATGATAAAGATATAAGGTCAAACGAATGATCTATTAGTATTCCCCCAAAATATATTTGTGAACGTACTCCTTCTGTTATTGTAACCAGACTATTATGAAACCCCAAGTACACATTAGCATAAAAATATCTAATTACAAATGTTATAAGTGATACTAGTAAGCATTTTCCAACATTAACATTCAAAATTTTTTTCTTATATAACTTCATAATTTTTTATTTTTCTCTGTATAATGCCAATACTTAATCCAAAAATAAGCAATATCAGAACAATTTCTCCTATTATATTTCCATGAACATTAGGCATAATATAACCTTGTATAGAGAATTCATTTAGCCCAAAGACAGAAACAATCAAATTAAAAACAATATAGAATATAAACAAAGCACCAGGTATCTTTGCGAAATATAGAACTTTCATTTTGTTATAATATGAAAGAGCATAAGCTAAGATAGCTAATCCCGAGCCAAAAATTCCGTAATTAAAAATGTATATTAGATTATATAAAGTTGGATGTTGCAATCTCACCATATCAAGAAAATTGTCAGCGTTATATGATACCAAACCTATAGCGTAATCAGGTTCTCCCCAAGCACTGTCATATCCATGTATTGGATATGTCAAGTGGCATAATAATAAATTTATGAGCATTGGTATTGTTATTGTCAAAAAGGTTACAATCAGAATGCCAAATAATTTTCCTGCTAAATATTTCTTTTTCCCGATTCTTTGAATAAGTAGGATTGAACTATTGCTTTTTTCTTCTCTTATTAAGGAAAGTGATGCAATAATTGTTGCATAAACAGGCAATAACAGATACATTATATATGGAATATATGCCGCTTCAGTGCCCTGTAATACGAAATTTTCATTTGCTGAACGAATAAATTGATAACTTTTTCCTATATCATTTTTTACACATAAAATATACGAAGCAATATTTAAAATCATTAGAGCAATAAAAACAACTTTATATTCTGCACGATCAATACAATGTTTGATTTCTATAAGAACCATTTTTTTCATAATCTTTACCAAAAGGGCATAAACCCACGAAGAGGTTTATGCCCATCCCTTCTGTTATCTAAAATCTACATTTCCACTTACAAATGCAGTTGATAATTGAGATTGATAATTTTCCATTCCCATACCGACCTGTGTGTTAGTAGAATTATAACCGCTCTTGGTAAAGATTAAATTACAAGATCCTGTTCCAACACCCTGCTTATACTTATTAGATATTTTACTCTTGCTGTTATTGACAGCCCAGAAATTTGCGTAAGAGGTATTGGTAATTGCTGTTACCTCATTTGTGATGTAATCATCGGATGTTGTTTTTGCATGCATAGAGGTAAAGTTATTAGTCTTATTCAGTTTAAGTGCATAAGCGGTGTAAGATGCCGCCTGAGAATATGCTGCTGAAGAAAGAAATACACATCCTGCACAAAACAAACCAATACCTACTTTTGCAATCTTCTGTTTTAAACTTTTTAACATCATAGTCAATTCCTCCCAATCTTATTTTTTTAACTGCGTTGGTACTTTTGGTTCATACAACAAACCACGGCACAATGAATTTGCATTACTTCGAGCAATAGCAGTCACTGCCTGAAGTACGAGACGGGCACTTTTCTGGGGTGCCTTGTTTACTTGCTTATTGTCCATCGTTTTCACCCCCCCCCTCCTTAATTGTCTGACAATTACAGACAACTTTATTTGTTTACCATGGTATGTGCTTAATATAACAGAGTATTTAATTTTTTCAATCCCTCTATGCACGAATGGTAGCCCAACATGCACGAACTGTTCTACATATAGGTATAAAACCGAAAAGATGGCAGATAGGTTAAGCACCTACCTGCCATCTTTAATCTATATATTTCAGAAATAATGATTAATTATTGTCAGTCTCATATATAGATTTATAACGCTCTCGATCAACTGGAATAATCTCATTATCATTAGCATCTTTATATGTAATAAACTCATCGTATTCTGTAACTGATTTTTCCTCTGAGACAGAATTAATAGAATACATATTCGAATCGTTACACATTACATTTGAATTTGGACCAGAAATTAGTAACGAACCATCCTCTTGTGCATATGCCAAAAAGATATAAATGGAATTTTCGGAAGGCAGTGAATCATTCTCAAACAGATAAATAGCATCTTGTTTTTCTGAAATTCCGCCTTGTTTAACAATAGGAATAGGTTTATCTGTAATAAGTTCACCTTTTATATTTTCGAGAACCTGAATAGTATAATTAGTGTAAGGCGAACCGACCTCCTTAGGATTTCCTTTTTCATCTTCAGTCGTTATAACATTTCGATACTCGGTTCCATCGCAACTGACAACCTTTGCTACAAATACGTAATCACAGATACCAACAGCTTCGCGAATGTTATCAGTATCATATACAAAAGATGCGTGCATCTGGTGGATTGGCAAGTTAGATACATTTGTATTCAGTTGACTTGCATTATTTTTGGATGCACATCCTGTAAAAAACATTCCTACGATAAGAACAATAGACAAAATACCATAGATACTTGATTTTTTCATAGCGTTCTCCCTCCCCTAATAATTATTATATGCGGCATCATATGAATCTTTATCATTTTGAGATAATGCCTGCGTACTAGTATGTCCCGTAATTGCTGCATCCATAACATCTGTTGAAGTACTGTGATCCAACCCTAATGCATGTCCCAATTCATGTGTCGCTACATTCTGTTTTTTACTATTACTATAACCGCTCATATAATAGGTATTGAGTTCAATTTTACCACTAGAATATGTCATGCCTGCCCATCCATTCGAAGCATTGACATCGCTTACGTATACATCTTCTACAACAAAAGCACTGTCTTTTCTGATTACTCCAGATTTATATGCATTCCATGTGGCAGCCCCAGTGTTAATATAACTCATGTAAGTGCTGTTTCCGTCATAGTCTAGATGTTTGCCAGAATCAACAAGATCCCATGTTTGTACATAAGCTTGTGCAAATGCCGT
>JAGZRP010000047.1 GCA_018381595.1 Bacillota bacterium | reverse complement strand
AGTAAATATTTCAAATTATTTTCACTATTGATTAAGAGGTATTAAAATAAATTCATTTCCATATTTTAATTTATATTGTTCTAATTTATCCCATACATTATTAAAATCTATTTCCCTAACATCAATTTTTTTAAACATAGGATACCTGTTATCAACATATTTTTGTATTGTGAGTAATCTTTTTTCAACATCTTCACTTTCATTATTAATTGCATATTTAAGTAAATCGTTTATTTCTTTTGTAGGAGCAAAATTTATACCTGTATATAAAGAAAGCATTTGATTAAATGTTATCTTAATTTCTCCTTTTACAGTATAATATTTATCAAACACAGAAATAGCATCTTGTGTCTTATCTTCATTTGAATGAGTATATATAAAGGTTGTAGAAAGTTGTGAGTGTCCCATTAATTTTTGAACATCTGCGGAAGATAAATTTGGGTTTTCATTCATTTGCACTATGCCTTAATCCATGTAATGAAACATTTCTTATTTCTGGATGTCTTTTTCTAAAATCCATCCATTTACTCAAAACAGTATCTGGAAACATTATTTCTCCATACTTGCTCAAGAATAAATTTTTAGGAGGAATATAATTGTTATTTTCCCTCTTAAACCTTTGAATAATCCATGATACTCCCCCTTCTTTGCTAATAGAGCAAAGACCCGCTAGAGAATAATCCCAGTTATTTGGTAAACTTAACATAAACGATAATAATCCTTTGGCTTTATATGATAAATTTTTATCTCTTAAATGATAATTACTCATAACAGTATAATTATCATTTTTTTCTATCTTAAAAACGGGCATTTCTATACCTCCTAACATTTACAAAAAACTAAAGCAAAATAAAAACTGGTTTAGTTTATAAACACCTAAACCAGTACAATCAACACAAAAATGGCGTTCCTGATTGGAATCGAACCAACGGCCTATCGCTTAGGAGGCGATCGCTCTATCCTACTGAGCTACAGGAACATATCTATATTCTACTCCATTTTCAATTATTTTTCTAGTCCAAAAAAATAATGTACACAAAGTACATTATTTTAAGAAGTTTAACAATAATATTAAATAAAAGTTTGTTAAGTAACTAAATTTATAACTGAATGATTTTCCGAATTCGTAAGTTGCAACTGTTTTATCAACAAAGTTAACAACCCAACTTTCCATATACTTTGGAACTAAAGTATTACTTGGAAACATATGACATTTGATAATATCTTCTTCTAAATCATTAATTTCAAAATATTTTTTTGCATTGTCTGCTGCTTCTTTTGGATGATTCACAAATTGTTGTGCTTTTCCTTTTTTGGAAGTATCTACAGAATTCTCAAAGAAATCATGTAACAATCCAGCACGTGCTGTCTCCTGGTAATGAAGACCTAATTTTTTTGTAATTTGATAAGAATAATAAGAAACACGTAATGAATGCTCTAAACGAGTCATACCATGTTGTTTGATTTCCCCAATTTTCCCAAACTCATCGTTTTCTAATATATCTTCTACTAATCTATAATAATCATAATCCGATTTATATTTTACCATCTTTTAATCCCTTCTTAAAAAGCTACTATTACATTATATCATAAAATATGAAATTCGAGTATATTTTTTTCCTATAACTAGACTCTATTTTGTCAAGAAAATTATCTTCGCTTTTATTTTCAATGGATAATTAAGACAATAAAAAAAGAAAAATTTTATTGTTTAAGCAAATTTTTCTTTTTTCCTTTGTTCTTCTTCTAATAATATTTGAATGGCGTATTCACGATAAATGTTACTTTCCTCTTCTTTTCCTTCTTTTTTTGCTTTGCGATATAAATAAGTATATATCATTAATTGTTCATTTTTAGAAAATGAATCATAGTTCTTATTGTTTGGAAGTGGTTTCATTAACTAATTGTAAGAGGTTCGTGAATTGGTTGTATTTGAACATAAGTATTTCCATCGTTTAATACGACTTTAGAGCCATCTAAATAAGTATAAGTAGTCTTTGCTTTACGAGAGTCTTTCGACCATTTAATTGGCATTGCATAGCCATTTGTAATATAATATCCATCACCAGATGCAACATCATCAATATCTTGTCTTCCATACCCATCAATATTGTGATTACTCATCTTTTCAACAATAATATTTTTGGTATAATACTGCTCATTGGTTACTTTATCTACATGAGCTTGATTATCCATACTTCTTACATACACTTGTCTTTCAGCATCATAAGTATAACCTGTTGTATGATAATTAGAATATGGAATTGTCACTGTATTTGCGAGAATCACTCCCTCTTTTCCTTCTAATGAAAGGGCATCTACACTATAAGAGAAATTTTCAAAGTCATCACTAGTAGTACGATAACCCTTTTTCTCTGCTTGCTCTTTTAAAAGAGAGATTTTTGTAAATACATTATGTGGTGCTCTTACTGACTTATCGCGCCAATATCCATTTGGGGCATTGGTAATTCCATTTAAATTATTAACACCCAATAATGAAATATCATTCTTTGCAAACTCACTCCATCCATAATGGGCATATACTGCATCATTTTCAAGGGCATAATCTAGAAAATAATGTCTAGATGAACGAACAGGTCCAATTAAACTAGTATCTTTATCTTTAAAGATTGCCATTAATCGAGTAAGACCACCCTCAACTATAATCTCATATGTGAGATATGCGTCTTGTAATCCTGCATGTGCACGATATCCAACATTATTATCAATCATCACTGCATATGGTCTTTCATCACTATCTAAATCTAATATTTTTAATGTTTTCTTTGGTTTAACAATTTTGTTAGTTAATTTCTTAACCGCATCACCATGTTCTCCTTGTAAAAAGTAAACACCTGCACAAACACATGCCACAACAACAACAAGTACACTAGCAATTATTATCTTTTTTTTCTTTTTTTTACTTCTATGCTTCGCCATACTTACATCTCCTAAATTCATTGTAACATAAAAAGTTGGAAACCATCTTTTCCAACTTTTTATTTTCCTACTTTCCTGTCAAGAGATTGTTAACATTAAAGTTCAAATAATTCTATCATTTCGTGACTTGTTAATTTTGAAAGAACAAACTCATCTCTCATTTCTCCTTCGATAATCATATCACTTAACTGTTTCTTCTTTTCTTGTAATTCTACGATTTTTTCTTCAATGGTTCCTTTACTAATTAATTTAATCACTTCTACTTTTTTAGTCTGACCAATACGATGTGTCCTATCAGTTGCCTGATTTTCAACCTGTGGATTCCACCAAGGATCTAGATGAATTACCACATCAGCACTCGTTAAATTTAAACCAGTTCCTCCCGCTTTCAAAGAAATTAAAAATACACTGGTATCATCTTCATTAAAGTTTTTGACGAGTTCCATTCTCCTATCTGATTTTGTCTGACCATCTAAATAACAATACTTCATGTTTTTTTCTGTTAATAATGGAATCAAACGTTTTAAAACAGATGGAAACTGTGAGAACAATAATACTTTATGTTCATTTTGAATGACTTCCTCTAAGATTGAAAGAACGGTTTCAAATTTACTACTTCCATCACGATAATCTTCAAAGACAAGACCCGGATCAATACAAATTTGTCTCAATCTCGTTAATAAAGATAAAATAAAGAATTGTTTTTTAGAAACTTCATTTTGTTCTACAACCGTTTGGATATCTCTTTTCGCACTCTCAAGTTCTAATAGATAGCGCTTCTTTTGTTCTTCATTTAATTCTACATAAACTTTGTTTTCAAATTTTTCAGGCAAATCTTTTAACACATCTTTTTTCTTTCTTCTTAAGATAAATGGAGTGATTTGTTCCTTCAACTTGAAATAACTCGTATCATCAGGTTCTTCCTTGGCACCATATTCTTCTTTAAACATCGCAAAGTTCCCTAAAAAGCCTGGCATAATAAAATCCATAATACTCCAAAGTTCAAATACTGAGTTTTCAATTGGTGTTCCTGTTAATGCGAACTTTACTTTTGCAAAAACTTGCTTCACAGCAAAGGAAGTCTCTGATTTTGGATTCTTAATATTTTGTGCCTCATCAATGAACATTGTATCAAATTTGATTTTTTGATATTCTTCTAAATCCTGTCTTAATAATCCATATGAAGTAATATAAACTTGAGGTTGTGGTGTTTTATTTAAGACATCCATTCGATGCTTCCTACTCTCATTGACAAGTGCAATATCAATTTCTTTCCCGAACTTTTGAAATTCTTCTTCCCAGTTATATAAAAGTGAGGTAGGAACCACAATTAACATCTTTCTTGTTTTATCTTCTTCTAGACGTTTTCGAATATAAGTAATGGTTTGAATACTCTTACCAAGCCCCATCTCATCGGCTAAAATTCCTCCAAATTCCATATCTGCAATCAATTTCATCCAGGAAACCCCAACTTTTTGATAAGGTCTTAATATAGACTCCTCATCCTTTGTAAACTCACAAGTCTTGGTTTTTAGTTCTTCAAATCTCGTTAAAAATTCATGAACACTTTCATCAATTTGATAATATTCATTTTCTTCTAAACTCATGAGTTTCAAACTTTGATATTTTGGAAGTGTTACACTTCCTTGTTCTAAATCATCAACAGATAAAGACAATTCCTCTTGTAATTTAGAAAATGCTTCTAACCCTTCATTGTCTTCTAAATTCAAATAATCTCCTGATTTCATACGATAATACTTTTTCTTATGTTTGACTTCTGACAATAATTTTTTAATTTCACTTTGATCAATTCCCTCTATTTGAAATTGATAACTCATGATTCCATCTTCTCCAATTTTAAATAAATTAGTAACATTGGATTTTGGTAAAATACGAATGTTTTTTAAATTGCTAGAAACAAAAGTATCATACTTCTCTACAATTTTCTTTAAACCATGTTTCAAAAATGAAACGGTTTTACTAGCATCTGAAATGGTAAAAATACCTTTTTTAGTATTCGCAACAAACCCCATATTCTGTAATTCGTGCATATATTCTTCTTCTTTATCAAAGTCACGAATAATATAAGTATCTTCAATAAAGTTACGCGGAGAGAGTACGTTAATTTCTTCTTTTCCATATTGTAACTTAATAAATGAAATGACATCATTTCCTTTTTTTTCAAAATAAAACTTAGGAGTTGGAATATAATTTAAAAATAAATTTCCTAGTTTTTCTTTGATATCTGGATGTAATTTCACAATCACTAAATAAAGTGTATTTGCAAAATCTTTGTAATGAGATTTTGTAATCGTAATTTTTTGTCTTTCATTTTCTAAAATCGTTTTGATAAATAACGCCATCTTGGCATCAACATGATACAAATGATCATGATAGACAAAATACTCATAATCACTGGTTACCCGTTCAATGGAAAAATCAGGAAAAGAAATTTGAAAGCCATCTTTGACATATTCTAGTTCAAAATCAATTTGCAATTCCGTTTCTATTTGAATCAAAGGAAATGTCTGCAAGGTTGTTTCTAATGAAAAAGGTATCTTTTCCATCATGTTTAAAAATTCTTTTAAAATATCCCCTCTGAAAATAACCGTAGGTGCCGTTTTTAAAAAAGAATATAGACTTCCTCTATCTTGAAGTTCCAAATATAATCTTACAAATTCCAATATTTTTTTATCTTCTTCTTTTATATAATATTTATTCGTATCATAATTAAAATATTTTCCAAATGAAATTTCATAATTTTCTTTTTTATAATTGGTTAAAAAAGAGTTTAATACTTTTTTTAGGGAATACATCTTCCCATCCCCTATTTTTAAATTAAGCTCATAAGCAATTGGATTTTTATCCACTTGAGTTAATTCAACTGCAAGTGTGATCGCCTGTTTCGCACGTTTCTTCTTTTGAAAAGTCTTTAAAAGTATTTCCTGGAAATTATCTAGTTCTTCTTCAAATATAAGCTCGTCAAAATGAGCTAATATATCTTTCATGGCAAGTGCGATGTGCCCACATTTATCTTTACCACAAGAACATTCTTTTTTTCGAATATTCATTTTTCTGGAAACAATAAATTTCATATGAATATCATCATAGTGATATATAATTTCTTTATCCTTGTTAGGTAAGTCTATCACACTTGTTCGAAATAATCGTTTCGAATCTAACGAAAGTGAGGCAATATAGCCGTCCATTCCTACCAAATTTGTAATTTCTTCTACTCTGACAACACGGCTCATAATCTCAACCTCCATTCTTAAGTATATCATAGAAAATTCGTTTTAACACATATTACAAATAA
>JAGZRP010000046.1 GCA_018381595.1 Bacillota bacterium | reverse complement strand
ACGAGGTAATGAGATGACATATATTATTTATTGTGTAAAAGGATTTTTTATTGGGATTGCAAAATTATTACCAGGGGTTTCCGGAGCTATGCTTGCGATGAGTTTGGGTCTTTATGAACAAGCAATTCATGCAATTCGTCATTTTTTTGACGATGTAAAAAGTCATACGTTATTTTTAGGAAGTATTGGGATAGGTGTTGTCATTTCTATTATATTCTTTAGTCATGTGATTGAATTTATGTTAAATCGTTATTATTTAACTACCATGCTTCTTTTTATTGGATTAATTTTAGGTGGAATTCCATCTATTTATAAAAAGGCAAGAGAATCTACATTGACCATTTGGCAGCCAATTATTTTTGTCATTGCTTTCCTATTTGTATTTATGTTGACAAAATTAGAAGTTCCCAGTTCTGATTTATCAATTATGAAACCAGCAACTTCTTTTTTATTAATGGTTGTAGTTGGTTTAATCGATGCTTTTACGATGGTAATTCCCGGGATTAGTGGAACTGCTGTTTTCATGATATTAGGGTTATATCCTATCTTTTTAAGTATGTTACAAAAACTAGGAAGCCTTTCGATGATATTATCTTCACTTGGAACGTTTTTTCCGTATGGAGTCGGATTACTTGTAGGTATTTTATTATCTGTTTTTATCATGGATCATTTATTCCGAAAGCATCAAGCAACGACTTATTATGGGATACTTGGGTTTTCTATTTCTTCTCTTTTATTTTTATTCTTTGAAACACTGATGAAAAATTATACAGTAACAGATGTGGTTGCAGGATTGATGTGTTTATTGGTTGGGTATTATTTTGGACATAAATTTGAATAACATACATATATGTAGAATAGGGAGGTATTTATGGAAAAGAAATTACCAGAAGTCTTTAAAAATAAGATTGAAAAAAAGTTAAATAATAATGAACATGTTTATTATTCAAGTGGGGAAAGAAGTGATTCTAAAGAGGAGAAGAAAGAACCGCAAAAAACATCTATGGTTGCAAACTTGAAGAATAAAACAGTCAATCAAAAGATTCAAACTATTTTTTCATCACCAACATATGTTTATAAAGCAGATGTGGAAGTAGTACTAAAAGATGGAACACGTATGGTGAAAAAGGTCATTGGAAAAAATAATCAACATTTAATTACTATGGATAATGAATTAATTGCAATTGATACGATTGAAGATATTGCTTTTAAGGAATAAAAAAAGAACCAGATGGTTCTTCTTTTTTTAGATACAAACGAATGTGTCGTTTAAGCATCTTAGACTACATACACAGTTTAAATTCATTGTGAAGAATGAATTTGTTGGTACGTATGGACTTGCTACATCTGTTGTGTCAGGATTTGGTGCTAGAACACGGAATGTTGCACAACATCCATCTACTTTTTCAACACGGAATACGTTTGAACAAGTAACTCCTGCATCACCACAGGTTACGTCTTCTTTTACAGTAGGCATACTCCATGGTGTACCATTTCCACAACAAGTGTATAACATCACTGGTCTTGTGTTGCAGCTAAGTGGTGCAGAGATTCCGCATCCTAGAAAGCCACGATCGCAAGTATCCAAACATGTATCACTATTGCAGTTTGCATTTTGTTGTAAAATACAGATGACTGTAAGTATTTCAGAAATGCAACGGCATTCGTTGTTGTTTGAAGCCTCATTGTTATTACACATATTATCCACCCCTTTATTTGTTTTCAATATAACATATGCGAAGTGGATAGGAGTGTGTGAGCGATTCACCTATCTTTTCAGACGTTTCTTCGATTTAAGAATTTATAAAGTTCTAAGATGAAGAGAAGTGGTAGTGCCATGAAGAATAATTGGATGATATCGTCTATTGGTAGTGGAGTAATTTTGAGTAGTTGACTTGTTAGGGAACATTCAGTGACTAAAATTTGAATCCCTAATGCTCCAAGGACTCCAAATACAATCCATGGGTTTTTACGAAGTGATAACTGAAACACAGATTGATGTTCACTACGACAATTGAAGGCATGTATATTTTGCAAAAAGACCATAAACATAAGAATATAACTTCTAGCAAATATTTCATCCATGTGTAGGATACGAATCAGATATCCCCATAGTAAGAATACAGAAATACCAATTGTGATACCAGAAAGAAGGACTTCTTGAATGAGTGAACGATTAAAGATATTTTCTTTTGGGTTTCTTGGCTTTCTTTTCATAATATCTTTTTCTTTTCCTTCAAAGGCAAGCGCAACATCTTGAATCCCATCAGTTACGAGGTTTAAAAATAATAATTGAATAGCAATTAAAGGCATTGGTAATTGAAATAAGATAGATAGAATAAAGAATAATAATTCTCCAACCCCACAAGAGATGAGTAAGTAAATTACTTTTCTAATATTATCATAAGCAACTCTTCCTTCCTCAATTCCTGCAACAATAGAAGAGAATTTATCATCTGTAATAATCATAGAACTTGTTTCTTTGGAAACATCGGTTCCACTTCCCATAGCGATTCCAATGGATGCAGATTTTAAAGCGGGTGCATCGTTGACCCCATCACCAGTGACTGCGATATAATGTCCACTTCGTTTATAAGACTCAATGATTTTTAATTTCTGCATTGGAGTGACTCTAGAAAAGATTTGAATGCTTTGAATATAGTCATCAAATTCTTTATCTGGTAGTCCGCTTTTCTTTTCAATATCTGTACCGGTTGCTAATTGGTTTTCATTTTCGACCATTCCTAATTCTTTTCCAATAGAAAATGCTGTCAGTGGATGATCTCCTGTCATCATAATGACTTTTATTCCTGCTTGTTTGCATTCTTCTAATGCAGCTTTCGCATCATCGCGAAGTGGGTCAATGAAAGCTACCATACCTAAATAAGACATGTTTGTTAGGTCTGATTCATCATAATTATCTTTTTTGCCAATACTTTTTTCAGAAAGAGCAATCATTCGATAACCTAGACGAGCTAATTTTTCATGCAGAGCAATTTGTTTTTCTTTTTCTAAAGTGACTTCTTTTTGATTACAGGTTTGTTTGGTACAATGATCTAAAATGGTTTCTAAGGAGCCTTTCATAGTTACCTTTACTTTTTTACCATCTTCATAAAAAACAGCAGAATATTTATTTTCTGATTCATAAGGAATTCTTGCAATGATACTTTTTTCTTGAGAAGATTTTATCATGTCTGCTTTATAACCCAAACTTAAGAAGGCAATATCAATGGAATCTCCAGTATGTTCCCAAGATTTATTTTGAATAGTAAGTGTTGCTTCATTGTTTAAAACGCCATTTAAAATTAAATTTTGAGTATCAGTTGTGATGTCCGGATTTATTTTCCCGTTTCCATGATAGCCAATACCAGTCACTTCAAATTCTTGTTCATCTGGTAATATGATAAGTTTAGCTGTTTGTTGATTCAGAGTTAGCGTTCCTGTTTTGTCTGTAGCAATCACTGTACAACTACCTAGGCTTTCGACTGCATTTAATTTTTTTACAATGACATTTCGTTTTGCCATTTTATTTGCTGCAATGGAAAGCGCAATGGTGAGAGAAACAGGTAATCCTTCCGGAATAGCAGAAATGGAAAGAGCAACAACTACGAAAAAGATTTCTTTGGGTGCATAGCCTCCAAAATATAAAACAACGGTTAAAAGAAGAGCAACAAAGATCACTAAATATCCAATTTGTTTTGTAAACTTTTCCATGCGAATCACAAGTGGACTTTTTGTGCTTTCTTTGGTAAGAACGTGATGTGCGATCTTACCAATTTCTGTTGTGACACCAATTTCTGTGACAATGCCCATTCCACGTCCAGAAAGGATAGTAGAACCTGCATAACACATATTTTCTCGTTCACTTAAATGGGTATTTGTTG
Source organism: Bacillota bacterium (assembly GCA_018381595.1). GTDB lineage: Bacteria > Bacillota_I > Bacilli_A > RF39 > UBA660 > UMGS2016. The sequence continues at coordinate 2,425 of JAGZRP010000046.1, read as the reverse complement.
GAAGGGCATTTGTAATTTTATTACTGGCAATGGATTCTCCCGTTAAGAATGCTTCATCACAAGTTAGATGATTTGCTTCGATTAATCTGACATCAGCACCCACTTTTACGCCGCTTTCTAAGTATAGTAAATCACCAATGGTAATTTCTTCTTTTTTGATTTCTTGTTTTTTTCCATCACGAACTACAATGACGGTTTCCGCAATCATCTGTTCTAAGCTTTCAGCACTTTTTTCAGCTTTCCATTCTTGAAAGGCACCCAAAATTGCATCTGATAAAATGACAATGAAAATAAAGAAGGCATCAATCCATTCGCCAATTACACAGGAAATGATAGCGGTTACAAAAAGAATGAAAACAATGGGGTCTACAAATTGTTCTAAAAAGATTTGAAAGGCTGTTTTTGTTTTTTGCTTTGGAAGTTCATTTCTTCCATATTTTTCGAATCTTTTATGTACTTCCTCTATAGATAGTCCATTTTGATTTCCTTTTAAATAACTGAATATTTCTTCAATTTCCATCGCATGGTAGTTTTTCATATTATCACCTATTCTTAGTATAACCAAAATTTAACAAAATTACCATTCTCACACTATGAAATTTATCTCATATAGTAAAGTGGAGGTAAAGCATGAAACCGATAATTGGAATATTAGGAAGAAGTGAAACTTCATTAACAGAAATGTCTTTAATTTCTGTGCAAGAAAAAGAAAGAATGGTAGTGATTAAAGCAGGAGGAATTCCTATTTTATTATTGCCACCACAATGTGTGAGTTATCGTGACAGTGTTCCCAGAGAAATGGAACGGCTAACACCTGATGAGTGTGAAATGTTAGATAGAGAATTGGAACTTGTAGATGGAATTTTACTTCCGGGTGGAGATATTAGTTATGAATACGATCGCTATGTGATAAAAAAAGCAATGGAAAAGAATATTCCTATGCTTGGTATTTGTATGGGAATGCAAGTGATGAGTTTTTATAATAAACCATCTAACTTGAAAAAAATAGAAAGTGATATCAATCATTTTCATCGTAAGAAAAAATATGTTCATGCGACTTTTATTGATATTAAGAGTCAATTATATGAAATATTGAATCAAGAAAAGATTATGGTAAATAGTATTCATCATTATGAGATAGAAAAAAGCAATGATTTTTTTATTTCTGCCATTAGTACAGATGGTGTGATTGAAGCGATTGAATATCCAGAATTAGATTTTTGTATTGGAGTACAGTTTCATCCAGAGTTAAATATTGATACGGATAACAATAGTAAACGATTATTAGAAGCATTTATCGCATCAGCATGTGCATATCATTTAAAAAGAGTGTGATATAATGGATTTGGTGATAGTATGAAACGAGCGATTGTGTTATCTGGTGGTGGAGCGAAAGGGGCTTATCAAATAGGAGTTTGGAAAGCACTACGTAAAATGCATATGGATTATTCCATTGTGACAGGAACGAGTGTTGGAGCTTTGAATGGTGCTTTTTTTGTTCAAAATGATTATTATAGAGCAGTGAATATGTGGTATAACATGAGTTTTTCTCATGTTTTTGACCATATGGATGGAGATTATAGTACAATTGAGGGGAAAAAAGATATTCTTCTCAGTTATGCGAAAGGAGTTCTGGATGGTGGGATGGATATTTCTAGGTTAGAAAAGACCCTGGATAAATATCTAAATGTAAAAAAGTTTTATTCCTCAAAAATAGATTATGGTTTAATTACCGTAGATTTAACTGATTTAAAACAGGTTTCCATTCGTAAAAAGGAAATTCCATCAAAAGAATTAAAAGATTATCTTATCGCATCAGCTTCTTGTTTTCCTGCCTTTAAAGTAAAAAAAATACATGGGAAGAATTATATTGATGGCGGATATTATGATAATATTCCAATTAATTTAGCGATTGAACTTGGTGCGGACGAAGTCATCGCAGTTGATTTAAAAGCAGTTGGGTTAAAGCAAAAGCTAATCACTTATGATGTTCCTGTTACTTATATTGCACCACGTGCTGACTTAGGTTCTTTTCTTGTGTTCGATAAAACATTAGCACGCCGTGCGATGAGACTTGGATATCATGATGCGATGAAAACGTTTCAAAAATTAGATGGGAATCTGTATACATTTCGTTTAGGAGAAATCCAAAGAATGCAGAAAAAATACTTTAAACAGTTTGTCAGTGAAGTGAAAGATTATTTATTTTCAAATCGAAGTGTTGGAATAGATATGACTAAGATAACAAAAATGAATCGTTTATTAAAAGAAGAAAATCAAGAAGAACTGATTACACAAGTAATTGATTTTTTAGGAGAGAGTTTTTCTATTCCTGTGGATAAAGTTTATACGACATCTAAGTTTCATCGAGAATTATTAAAACGTCTTAGAAATACAGAATTGATTGAATTAGATAAAGTAAAAG